>DASSXK010000549.1:0-7306 GCA_035703945.1 Ktedonobacteraceae bacterium
AGAGCATTCGCCCGTCGCGCTGCCGACCCCAGGGGATGAAATGAAACTGCACACCGATTGCCGGATCGTCCGCGAGCCCGAATTTCCAGAGCTGGTAGGCGATATCTTTGGCTGTGTAGGTGGCGGTGCCGTTGCTGCGGACAAGAATCTTGTCCTGGAAATGTTCGCCTTCTTCGTTCTGCTCATCGTTTTCGCCCAGGCGGACGATCCAGCAGCCGGCGGCCTTGCCCGTTTCGGGCTTTTCCATGACGTTTTTTTGTTGCAGCATATTGAAGGTGCGTTTCCAGAGATCGGCCCCCAACACGGCGGATTCCCAGGTCAGCAGATCGTATGTGATGTTCAGGCGACCCATCGTTGCGAGGTGGGCTTTGACGATCTTTTGTGAAAGATCGGAGGCAAATTTCGCGTAGTTGGCTTCGCCACTTTTCTCGCCCTCGGTGATGCCAGCCTCGATGGCATGTAGCACATCGACCCGGCGTTTTTTCAGTTCAGGATCGTCATCATACGCCTTGCCGACTGCGACATAGACGCGGGAGCAAAAGTAGTCGAAGGACTCATCGGGAAGCTGTTCGTTGCCGCCCGGCAGGTCCAGCAAACCCTCATTGAGCATTGTCAGACCCACAACGACGTCTGCGACCTGAACGCCAGTGTCGTCGATGTAGTTATCCGCTTCAACCTGGTAGCCCTGGGAGCGGAGCATCCGCACGACAGTGTCGCCCAGACAGGAGTTGCGTAGATGTCCAACGTGTGCGGCTTTGTTGCTATTGATATTGGTATGCTCGACGACAACTTTGGTTCCCCGGCCGATCTCGCTCTGCCCGAAGTCCGCTCCCGCCTCGTGGACGCGTTCCATGATAGATCGCCCCAGCTCGGCGCGATGCAGGCGGAAATTCAGGTAGCCTGGTTTGGTCACGGTAATCTCCTGAATACCGGCGTGCTTGCCCTCGTTCAGGATTGTTGCCAGGGCTTCAGCTATCTGGAGCGGTGGACGCTTGAGCTTATCTTTGCTGGCCCAGGCCATGACCGGCATGGAGTAGTCCCCAAAAGTGTTTTGAGCTGAAAATTGGAGGTTCAACGGCAGCGCCTCAAGCGAAACCTCCAGTTGCTCCTTGCTCAGGTATTCACTGGTAGCCTGCTTGATAAGCTGGGTGAGATACTCATGGATGTCGGTTGGGGTGGACTCGGTCTCGAACTGAGTCTCACTCGTTGTTGTCATAATACCTCTCACTTCTATCCTGTATGGTGATATAATTGTGTCCACTATAGCCTAAGCCAAACATTATGGTCAAGTTTTTTGTATCATGCTAGCTTGCCTTTGGGCTTCTAAGAAGAGACGAGCCGCTTTCGGATTGCGAAGATGAACGATCCTGCGACCGGGAGCATAAAGCGCAAGTTTCTTCAGTACAAGCGGGCGTCTTTTCTCCGGATAAGTCCAGACCCAGGTTATCATCGCCCAACCGAGCTTTTCCGGGCAGCCCTCGTTCATGTCGGGTCGGCTTTTACCGGCATACATAAGCTGGCGTTTGAGCAGACGATAGCTACAGAGAAGGCGCGGGAAATCTAAAAAAATAATCGTATCGGCGGCCTGCATCCGCAGGTCAAGGGACCCGCTGTAGTTCCCATCCAGTAGCCAGCGTTCCTGCTGCATTAATTCTTTTAGCTTTTCCTCCCAGATATCCTCAGGCGTTTCAACCCAGCCCGGTTGCCAGAAGAGCGCATCCAGGTGGGTGAGCGGTATTGCCAGGATCTTGCCTAACTGGATTGCGAAGGTCGATTTTCCTGCTCCACCTGAGCCAATGACAATGATCTTTTGCATTGTGAAGCGTACCTCGTCTTGTACATACTACATATAATACCCGTGATGTGAAAATGTATAGAATCATTGGCGAATTGTCAAGTTTGTTTGAAAGCAGACATGAAAAAGGCAGACCTTGCAGCCTGCCTTTTTCGCGTATTTAGTTGTCTTAGCTGATGCTGACCAAGAAGATGAGGAGCTAGGCCAGCGGGAACGTTGGTAGCCTGAAGAATGATGTGCCAGTTGCCAGGACCCCTGCCAGTGCTGTATACCAGGCCGCGATAGCGGTCAGGATACCCAGCCAGCCGCCGATCTGGTGCATCGTTGTGCTGGCAGCGAATTCGCCGATTGCCAGGAAAAGGAATGTCAGGAACAAGAGCGCGAAAACGGCAACCAACGCCCCGGTCGTGCGGAATGAGGCCAGAAGCATAATAAACGTGAAAATTGCCCACCCAAGCAAGAAAACACCCAATGCGGAATGGAGTGCGCCAGCAGAGGCATATGCTGCTAATCCGCCGCTTGCCGGGAGTAAGAGAACGCCGAATGCCAGCCAGAAGCCGCCATAGGATGCGAAGGCGGTTGCGCCAAAAGTATTGCCGGCTCGGAATTCCCACATGCCAGCCAGAAGCTGTCCGAGGCCTCCATAGAAAAGCGCCAATCCAACAACGATGTTGGCTGGAGCACCAGAGGTGAAGAAAATTCCTGCATTGTTGCAGCTCAAAACAAAGGTTGTCAGAGCGAAGGCGGATAAGCCGAGGGGTGCCGGATTTGCTGTGGCAACAGCAATCGGCTCGGAACGTTCGGATGCAAGAGCCATAAGAGGTTCCACCTTTCACAAACATTGACTAAAACGAAACGATGAGAGTGGAAGACAATTTCCATTCTCTTTTCGATGTCTCGGATAGCTTCACGGGTGTGTCGAGGTTAGACAGGCTTTTACTGCATAACAAAATACAGAATGGTTGAGGAAATTGATAAGGGTACGCGCAAAAAGTAAGAAACAGGGTGGTTTTGTTGAGATTTTGCTCCTTTCCCAGATTGAGTGGTGCTAAAAACTCAGAAGACATAGGAATTATACCATACAGATTCATGGTTTTGGAACGAAATATCCGATTTTTGCTTGAATTATGACTGTAATGGGAAAAATTTACAAAGTGTGAGGTTGGGATAGTGGACAAATGCTTGCAAAAAGCGAAGGCCTTCTTCTGTCAGGAGATCTCTGCCTTCGCTTTTTACTTAATCGCTTTTTTGTCGAGTCTCTACTTGCTTACATTCTCGATGACGGCTGCGATGCCCTGTCCGCCGCCGATACACAGCGAGGCGATGCCGTACTTGAGACTGTTGCGCCGCAATTCACGCATCAGGGCGATAACTATGCGTGCGCCGCTTGCTGCCAGTGGATGGCCGATTGAAATGCCACCACCATTAACGTTTGTTTTCTCGCGGTCCAGGCCAAGCTCTTTTTCGACGGCGAGGTACTGGGCTGCAAAGGCCTCATTGACCTCGATGCGATCCATGTCTTCCAGCTTCAGATCGGCTCGCTTCAGGGCCTGGCGGATTGCCGGGGCGGGTCCGATGCCCATAATCTTGGGATCGACGCCGACGACGCCCCAGGAAAGGATGCGAGCCGTTGGTTGCAGGTTGTGATGCTTGACTGCGTCCCCGGTTGCCAGCACCACACAGGCGCCCGCATCGTTGATGCCGCTGGCATTGCCTGGTGTGACCACACCGCCCTCACGGAATCTGGCGGGAAGTTTTGCCAGAGCTTCAAGCGAGGTGTCGCGGATACCTTCGTCCTCCGTGACCTGGATGGCTTTGCCTTTGCGATCTTTGATCGTCACAGGAACGATTTCTTCAGCCAGCAAACCAGCTTTCTGAGCCTTGCGGGCCGCGACCTGGCTGCGCAGAGCGTATTCATCAACCTGCTCGCGTGAGAGTTTATATTTCTCTGCCAGGTTTTCGGCCGTGACAGCCATTCCGCAACCGATGTAAGTGTCGATCAGGGCTTCCCAGAGCGAGTCTTCCATTTGGGGGGACTGGCCAAGCTTGTAGCCGGCACGCGCACCGCGTATGACGTGCGGCGACTGCGTCATGTTTTCGGCACCGCCCGCGAGTGCAATCTGGCCCTCACCAAGCTGAAGCATCTGGGCGGCATTAATAATTGCTTGCAGACCGGAGCCGCACAGACGATTGACGGTTAAGCCTGGCACTTCAATCGGTATTCCGGCTTTCAGAGCAATATGGCGCGCGAAATAAATGGCGTCTTTACTGGATTGAATAACGTTGCCCATCACAACCTGATCGACCTGCTTGGGATCGATCCCGCTCAGGGTCATTGCACCTTTCGCGGCGGTTACACCCAGCTCGATTGCAGAGACGTCTGAGAGCGCCCCTTGCAGGACACCAACCGGCGTCCTTGCTCCATCTATAATATAAATCTCTTGCATCAAATCACCTCTTTGTGTTGTTAATGTCACTGGCATCTTATCTAAGTCTAGCATTTAAGGTGGGTGCTCGCAAGAGTATTCTTAAGAAAAGAGGGGTCTGAAGTAATCATTTTCCCGATGGGTTGTAAGCCGGGCGTTTTTCCTTTATCCTCTGACAGGTATCAAAAGTGAAAATGCTGACTGTGTTGATATAATCAGACGTTGACGAAACTATAGAGATGAAGATAGGATCAAGCAAGGAAAGGAAGCCTGCTATGCCAAATGATACACGTGAACCTGCTGAGATCATGGAGCATGTGATTCGCTCGCGGGTGAATCTTACGGCGGCAATCTATGGGTTAAGCCAGGAGCAGTTGCTGACTCCCGGCGTTGTGGGGCGCTGGACCATCAAGGAGGTGATGGCGCATATTGGACGTTGGGAAGCGATCTGCCTGCACACGCTGCGCGATCACATTGAGGGCAAGCCCGGTGGCTTTTTGGAGCATCGGGATATTCTGGCCTATAACGATCAATGGGAAGCTGAGTTGAGTAAGATGACGCTCCTGTCATCCATTATGTTGTTTGAGCAGGCGCATTATCAGCTTTTTGGTTTCTTAGCGGCCCTACAACAGGAGCAGTGGGACAGCTATGTCAAGGGTTGGGTGGTGAGCTTCTGCTGGCAACATTTTGAGGAGCATACCGCCCAGATCTTTACCTGGCGCGTTGCTCAAGAAACCGCCGCATTAGCGGGCAAGTCCGCCGAATCGGGCAAGTCCGCTGAATCGGAGGCATAGAAGCTGACGATATCTTTGGCGGTTTGAATAACTTGTTCGCGCAGGCTTTGGGGCTCAATCACCTCGATTTTTACGCCGAAGCCCAGAATATATTCACAGGCAAATTGTTCACCTTCAAAGAGCATCGATACTTCAACCCGCCCATCTGCCTGCGGCTCCCCAACCTGTTCAATTCGAGAGTAGCGACTGACAAAGCGCATGTAGCTAATAATCGTTGGATCGACGAGCAATTTTACGGGGAACCGTGGCAGGGTGGCCCTGAAATGAGCGGCCGATTGTTCCCAATGTTTGGCGAGATGAAAGCCTTTGGGGCGTTCACAATGCTGGTCGGTTTTGCAGGCCGTCTGGATACGCGAAACCCGGTAGGTTCGATATTCGCCGTCTACTGCCGCGACGAGGTACCAGGTACTTCCCTTGGCAACCAGGCCCAATGGATCGATCAGCCTCTCAACGATTGCATCGTCGGTGCGAAGATAGGTGAGTTGCAGCTTGCGCTCCTGCCAGATGGCTTCTTGCAAGATTGGGAGATAGGGCACGGCTTCATCTGGATTTTTCCAGCCCGTCGTATCGACATGGATACATTGGTAGGCTCGTTCAGCATTATCGCGCTGAATACGGGGGAGTGCCGCGTGCAGTTTGATCAGGGCCGCCTCGGAGGCTTCGTGAAGTCCCAAATCTTCCAGCAGCCGAGCTGGACGGGTGAAGAAGAGGGTTCTGGCTTCGGTTTCGGTCAGACCCGTCAGGTTGGTATGATATTCCTCCAACAGACTCCAGCCGCCACCAACTCCTCTTTCAGCCGTAACAGGGATGCCAGAGGCGCTCAGAGCCTCCATATCGCGATGAATGGTGCGCTCCGATACTTCCAGGCGCTTTGCCAGCTCCTGGGCAGTGATGCGCTGGTGGACCTGTAATAGGAGCAAAATTGAAAGGAGTCGATCTGCACGCATGACGTTCCTCGCTTTTTTTTGATGGTAGTATCCCTGGTGGCCTGGCTTTAAGAATTACTCTGATTGTAACAGGAAAATATGACAGGATCTGTCATGAATTCAGGCAAGAAGTTCCTGATTCAATTTTTTCTATTTTGGCCGATTGTAATGACTGAAGATGATTTCTTGCGAAGCTCTGCTTACCTGCAATTTTTGGAATACCCTCAGCTCATTGCCTGTTGTCATTATTGCAATGATAATATGGTAACTGACTGACGAATTATTTCGAGGGCTACCCCGTATTAGCATTTTTAGATGTCAAAATTAGGATGTATGGCGTAGTTCATAGTATTTAGCGCAAAGGTCTGGTATAGTTACTTATAAGATACAACCAGAATGCATTCTTAAACGTATACATAAATAAGACCGCATTGAGTCGATCTTCAATAGTGACTCTAGTCTGAGGATAACAATGATGCAAAAACAAAATTCCGTTCGGCCTACCAGCGGTGCCAAAGCAATTGCTCTCGATACCAGGGTACAGCTTGAGAAGTTTCTGGTCCAGCTTACAATTGCATTCCTGTCTACCGGTTTGGGTTTGGCGTTGTACCAGATTCTGTTTCACTAAAAATACATAAACTCACTTCGGTGGGATTATTCCTGGTTTTGTTTTTGCAAAACTAAGATCTATACATATATATTGCCCTCTTATGACGATGCCCTTTCATGGGCATATGTTCATTACAGAGGGTCTTATTTTGTCTTCTTTTAGGCCGCCTGCCGGCGGCGAGGGAGGGAGGAGAAGAGGTGGGGCTTCGCCCCGCGCCCCAGCAAGGGGCTACAAAGCCCCTTGCGACCCTTTTGCTCGCGTTGTGGAAGGACGGATATAGCCATATGCCTCTTGCAGTCTTATTATACTAATAAGCTGTATCAGGGTTGAGTTGCCAGAGGCGTGCGAAATGGACCCAGTTGTGCTGGAAGCGCAGGGTGATTTCTTCTTCGGTCTCGATTTCAATGGCATAACCGGTGTCAAGATCCCAGTTGCGCAGGTCGCGTGCCAGTGAGATTCGAAGTTGGCTGCGGGTGGCGGCGCTGGTTTCCGGTTTACGCATTGCCGCATAATAGCTGATTGCCAGCCGACAGAAATGTTCACTCAGGCGCAGGGCATAGGCATAAATATCCTCAATGCTGGTTGCTTCTTTTTCATGTGTGTTGGTGGCGTGGATTGCGTTTGTTAATGGATCTTGCTTGCTTCTTTTGGCGGAAGGTTGCAATAGGCCAACCGGTATAAACGGAGACCTCCAACCTGCAAGATGGTAGCGCCATTTCTGTATGTTCTCACGATACGTTTTTAAAAAGAGCTTC
>DASSXK010000578.1:0-3514 GCA_035703945.1 Ktedonobacteraceae bacterium
CCCTGATTTTCTTTTAGGTTTCCTACTCTAACAACGACTAATAGGTGAGAAAGACAGGAAGGAATGACAAATTTCCCTGCCACTCCCATCTCAAGCAAGCGGTGCAGACGGCAAAGAAAAGAGGAGGCCAGGGCGATCTCACCAACTGCTTCGCCTCTGGACTCCTCTTATATGCGGTGTTAGTTTACTTTACAGCAACACTGATGGTATGGAAACCAGTTGATCCGTCAGGCAATGGAGGCGCAATCAGCGGGTCCTGAACATTTCCGGCCATATCAACGGCATGCACGACGATGGTATACGTGCCGGCATGCGGCGTCCAGGGAACCTCCCACAAAACCCAGGTCAGGTTAGAGAGCGGTTTTTTGAGGGTTGCCGGCGTCCAGCTATTGCCGCCATCAAAGCTCACATCCACCTCGCTAATACCACGATTTCCAGAAAACGCCACACCGGCGACATACGTTGGCTTCTTAGCTGTTAATGTCACTCCATCCAGCGGCGTGTCAATGCGCGAGGTCATATTGATCGGAGCGGCATCGCTCCAGCCGCGCTGCTGCCAGTAGCCCTGATAATCCTGGTTGACGATTTCAATGTGCGTAATCCATTTGGCATGTTTCATGCCATAGATGCCCGGCACCAGCATACGCGCTGGAAAACCATGCCCCGTCGGCAAGGTTTGATTATTCATCCTGACGGCCAGCAGCGTCGTCTGCTCCAACGCTTTCACCAGGTGGATGCTATCGCTATAATCATCGGCCGAGTGAAAGACCACTTTGGTTGCTCCAGGTTTAACGCCTGCCTGCTGCAAAAGATCTTTTAACGGCACACCTTCCCAGAGGGCGTTACTCATATATTCTCCGCCGACTTCATTACTGATACACATCATGGATTCGTACTGTGTTTGCATCGGTTGAGCCAGCAGTTCCTGATAATTCAAAGTGAAGGGGTGATCTACCTGTCCATCTACTGTCAGGTGCCAGCCACGGGCATCAACGTTGGGGTCGCTGAGGAGATTCTTGGAGACCACATAATACAGTTCGTTCGAGGTAATTTCTGGCGAGATGCCCACGGCGTGTATCTCCCCATAATCAGGTACCGGCGGAGGAACAATTTTACGAGCGATGTTTTTCAGCGAGGCGGGCAGGGCGCTGGCCCCACTTCCAATCCCATTCTGAATAAACTTGATAAGCAGTCCGCCCGCCAGCAGTCCACCAGCCAGCAAGGCTCCATTCCTGAGCAGATTCCGGCGGGAAAGGCCCTCCTCTTCGTCTGGATCGGCCAGGACGCTATCGCTTCGCCGTGTTGGCGTTACGGCACTCGCTTTCTCAAGCAGCCAGTTTTGGACGACTTGAAAGATGCTTCCAAAAACCAGGCCAACGAGCGCCAGACTCCACAGGCCCGCAATCAGGCCCGTTTCGAGATCCGCGCCAAAGATACCGGCTCCGCTCAGCGGAAGGAGGATTAAGCCAGCGAACAGCCAGAGGATTCCTGAGAGCAGCAACGCCTGTGTCCAACGTACCGGCGCAAGTTTGGGGCCAGCAAATAGAGTAAACAGACCGCCACTAAGAGCAAAAACCAGCAATTGCCCGACGATAATACCATAAAAAAAGTAATGCTTGGCGTCTCCACCAATCAATTCATGCAATGTATTAAAAAGAGAGGGCGGCATTAAAAGCGTGAGTCGCCCCCCAAAAACATCTGGAAGGGAGACTCCACCCCAGGTAACACTGAGTAACAACATCACAACGGTCGCAACAACACCTGCGGCCAGTCCAGCTTTTGCCCCCAACCAGAAACGCTGTTTTGGAGGACTCATTTTGTCAGTCTGCATAGATCTTCTCCATTGCTGTATCACTTCTCGCTTACACGAACTTGTTGCTCATAATTTACATTCAAGCGACCGTTACAATTAGCAAAACAGATGACGGGCTACATCCGCTTAAGGGGCTTTAGGTGAAGAAAAGTAAAGGACTAGTCTCCCTTGTCCTCATCATCTAAATGGAGTATGATCTAAGCAACTTTCTTGTGTGCTTATAAGCAAAGTTTTCTGCTTATCTACTGCATAAGATGGTTCTATTCTAAATTACAGCACTACTAAATGCAACGGAGCTATAGAGCGGAATGCAAATGACTGAGGATATGGAGAAAAAATTACAAGACTTACCTCTGGTAATAGGTGTAGATCTGGGCGGGACGCAGCTCCGCGTAGCTGTAATGCAGGGTTCAAAACTACACTCGCGGGTAGGTTTGCTGGTTGGGAAAGATACAACGCCCGATACCGTCATTAATCAGATCGCACAGGGTATTCACCAGGCCCTGGAGGAAGCGGACGTGACATTGGAGCAGATCGTTGGCATCGGCGTCGGTGCCCCAGGACCCCTGGATAACCGCACCGGTGTGGTCTTTTCTCCTCCAAACCTGCATGGCTGGCACGAAGTCCCACTGCGCGACATTCTCCAACAAAGATTTAATGTCCCAATCTTCGTTGAGAATGATGCCAACACCGCCGGACTGGGCGAATATATCTTTGGAGCCGGTCGCGGCAGCGAAGATATGGTCTACCTGACCATCAGCACCGGCATTGGTGGCGGCGTGATCGTCAAAGGCGAGATCCTTGAGGGCGTCAGTGGGACCGCTGCCGAGTTGGGCCATATGACCATTGATATGCACGGTCCCCAATGCAACTGCGGCAATATCGGTTGTCTGGAGGCAATAGCGTCCGGCACAGCGATTGCACGTCTGGCAAATAATGCCATCGCCGCTGGCGATGGAGAAGAACTACTGCAATTCGTACGTGGTATGCGTGAGGATGTTGGCAAAAACCTCGATTCCTATGTCCATCCGACAATCGGCATTACCTCGGCCGTTCACGATAAATTTGTCGAGGCTGCTGGCCCTTTGCTGGTAAATGCTCGAACAGTCTCCGAAGCCGCGAAAGCCGGTATTCCTCTTGCCAGGGAAATCATTAATAACGCTGGTGAAGCGCTAGGTGTGGGGTTGGTTAATATCATCCATATCTTCAATCCCGCGAAAATTATCCTGGGCGGCGGTGTTACCCAGATGGGCGACCTGATTCTCGATCCTGCCAGGCGTATCGTAGCGGAACGCGCCATGCGCCATCCCCTCAAAGCCGTCACGATTGAAGTGTCCGATCTCGGCGGAGATGTGGGACTGATTGGTGCGGGAGCACTGGTCTACCACTTCATTGAAAACCGATTATAGGATATAATCAGTGCTGGGTTTAAAATAGAAGTCTGAGATAGGTAAGGCAGAAAGAAACGTATGGCGGCAAAGAAAGAACGTCTGGATGTTGCGCTGGTGAGGCGTGGACTCGCCCCGAGCCGTGAACGGGCTCAGGCCCTGGTTATGGCGGGTCAGGTTTTTGTCGAAGACAAAGTTGCCAACAAGCCCGGTGTACAGATTCCCCTGGATGCGCATTGCCGCCTCGCCGACACTCCTGACGAACTTCGCTTCGTCAGTCGCGGCGGCCTGAAGCTTGAAAAAGCCCTCGATA
>DASSXK010000774.1:0-4532 GCA_035703945.1 Ktedonobacteraceae bacterium
CTCTTAACATCTTACATAAGAAAATAGTAATAAAGAAAAATAATCATACATAAGATTACATAAGACTTTTTTCCACAGAATGGAACGTAACTCTAAGAATATCTTTACTCTGCCTCTTGCCACCCCATTGTCTCGCTTTCGATCGCCCGGCTTGATAACATACGAGATTGACAAGCAGAGCTTTATATGATATATGAATCATATGTCATGTTTCAGCGTTGAACGGTTTTCCAGGTAGTGTTCAGGTAGATCGATCGCTTCTATTTACAGGGGAACGACAATGAGGTTGAAGGTTTACAGGCAGTTCATCGGATGGAGCTGCATCGTTGTCATCGCATGTTGTTTGTTTCTTAGCTCCCCGCTTCATGCCCGCGCCAGTAGCGGGACCTTTCAGCAGTTCACCTACAGCGGCTCGGCTGGGAGCCGTCCCTACTACGTGTACACCCCCGCAAATTACCAGGTGGGCACGACCGTCCCTTTAATCGTTATGCTGCATGGTTGCACACAGACCCCTACCGATTTCGCGGCCGGGACTCAGATGAATGCCCTGGCCGATCAGAAGCAGTTTATTGTCGTCTATCCTCAGCAAACAAGCACCTATAATTCTTCTTCCTGCTGGAACTGGTTCCTGCCCGCTGACCAATCCAGGGGTAGCGGCGAGCCGGCGATTATCGCCGGAATCACGCAAACAGTCGAACAAAACACGTCACAGTGGACAATCGATAACAGCCACGTTTTCGTCACGGGCATGTCTGCTGGAGCAGCAATGTCCGATATTATGGGGGCAACCTACCCGGACATCTACGCTTCGATTGGGGTCCATTCCGGTCTTGAGTACGCGGCCGCGACCAGCCAGAGTGGCGGAAGCAGTGTCTTGAGCACGGGCGGACCTGATCCCACGCAACAGGGTCAGGCGGCCTACAATGCGATGGGAAGCGCGGCACGAGTGGTACCGACGATTGTTTTTCAGGGGACAAGCGATTACACGGTCTACCCGGTCAATGGAGACCAGGTGGTCCAGCAGTGGATGGAGACCGATCATCTTGCCTCTAATAACACCTATAATGCCAGCTTTAGTAGTCCCTCCACGACAACGAACGGTCAGGTGCCCGGCACAAATGGCCGCGCCTATACGACCTATACCTGGAACGATGTCAATGGCAATGAGGTCGAAGAGTACTGGAAGGTCACAGGGATGGGCCATGCCTGGTCCGGCGGCAGCACCAGCGGCTCTTTTACCGATCCCAACGGACCCAGCGCAACCCAGGCGATGTACAATTTCTTTATGGCTCATCCATTCGGGCCTGCCGTCAGCGCATCTCCAACCGGGGGCAGCTTTAATGGCTCGGTTACTGTTACCTTAACAGCCAATCCATCAAGCGCCAGCATCTACTACACGACCGATGGCTCTACACCCACCAGTGCCTCGCAAAAGTACAGTAGCCCCATCACACTCTCACAGACCACGACACTCAAATTCATCGCGATTGATAGCAGTGGAAATAAGAGTGCGGTGCAGACTCAGACCTATACGATTAGCAATCCTGGGCCGGTGATCACGGCCTCTCCAGCCGGGGGAACTTACGGTGGACCGGTAACAGTCAGCCTATCGTCCAATGAAGGCAGTACCACTATCTACTACACGACCGATGGCTCTACGCCCACAACCAGTTCTGCGACCTATAGTACGGCGCTCAAGTTGAGCCAGACCACAACACTGAAATACTTTGGGGTCGATTCAAGCAACCATAGCAGTCCGGTCCAGACCCAGACCTATACGATCACAACGATCCAGGTCACGGCCAACCCCGCAGGTGGAACCTACAGCAGTGCCCAGAGCGTCAGCCTGAGTTCAAACGTCTCAGGCAGCATCTACTACACGACCGATGGCTCTACCCCCACGACAGGATCAACCAGGTATGTTTCGCCAATCAATGTAACAACAACGGAAACGTTGAAGTTCTTTGGAGTTGATCAGGCAGGCAATGCTGGGACAGTCCAATCACAGACGTATACGATTACCTCGCCACCGCCGACAAAGACGATTACGCTGAAGTCCATCGCGTCCGAGGATGGGTATGTCTATCAGTCCTCGTCTGATGGTCTACCCAATAGCACAAATGCCTATCTTGAACTTGGTTCAACCTCACTCAACCACGGAGAAGACGGGATTGTCTCCTTCGATACCAGTCAGATTCCAGCCGGTTCAACAATTGTTAGCGTAACGGTAACGGTCTATTGCTACGATAGCCTTATCTTCCACAACGATCTCGGTTCGCTCACACTCGATATTGCTCCCTCAAGTGGCTTCAACAACAACTATGCGCTTGAACAGGCCGATTATGGCGCGACGGCGTCCCAAAGCAACAGCGGAACCTTCAACGTTATCCCAACCACAGCCAACCAGGCCGCGACAGATACACTTCCCTCAGGGGCATTCACAAGCATCAACCTGAGCGGGCATACCCAGTTGCGCCTGCATTTCCAGAATGCTACAAATAATGACTATATGATAGATGCTCTGCATCTCTATAGTGGAGATTCCGGCGGAGCGTATGTTCCTGTTTTGACCGTCAAGTATCAATAGTTGGCACATCCCATAAAAGGACGCGGCCTTACCCATGTGACACGTTGTATTGAAAGCGAAGACCGTCTGGCTGAAAATCAGACGGTCTTTGTGCTTTCCAAATCAGGTCAGATGATTACTGATTGGAGATGAATCAGGGTCAATCAGTGGGTGAAGCGCATGAAAAACGTGTACATCGCCAGGTTGGCGCTGGGGCCATAGGGGTCGGTATACGGTTGCCCAGAGACGCCACCGGACCAGGCATGCCCCATTCCATTCACAACCCAGTATTCCTCAATCTCCTGGCCCTGGTTATTATTCCAGCTATAGGTGGTGTAGGAATGTCCTCCCGGCACCTGTCCGTAGGTTGTGGTCGAGGGATTTGCGAAGCTGGCGTTATAGGTTCCACCTGAGGCATCGTAATCCGTCTCCATCCATTGCTGGATGACCTGATCGCCATTCACCGGCCAGACAACGGTATCGGCCGATCCCTGGAAGTCAATCGTGGGGACAACGCGGGCGTACGATCCCATCGTCTGATAAGCCAGATCGCCTTGAAACACTGGAGGTGGACCACCCGTCACGGCGGCAGAAAGGGAAAACGCCGTGACCGCCTGATACTCCACACCGGAATGGACCCCGATCGCGGCATAGAGGTCGGGATAGGCCGCTCCCATATTCACAGCCATTGCGCCGCCTGCCGAAATTCCGGTGAGATAGGCACGATGCGTATTAATCGTCCAGCGAGAGGTGTTGTTCTCGACGGCCTGCGTGATGCCCGCAATCTCGGCGGCCTCACCATACCCTCGATACTGATCACTTGAGAGGAAAAAATTCCAACACAAGGAAGAGTTCGCAAAGATATTTTGCTGGAGATAGGCAACAATAAACTGCTTCTGATCCGCCAGCGTATCCATGCCTGTTGCAGCGGCCATGCCTGATGCCGTGAAGGTGCAGCCCGATAGCACGACGATGAGAGGGACGGAAGTTCCAAGATGATAGTTGGCAGGCGTATACACATCATAGGTATACTGGCCAGCCGGTCCCAGGTAACTGAATTGCTGCAACTGTCCCGCGCTGGCCGAAGCGGCCTGTGCCTGCCCAGATTGCCTGAAAAATAATACACAACCGATAAAAATGACAACAACCATTCCCCGTGTAAAGCGTTTGAACGTCACTGTTCGGTCCTTTCTGATTTGACACATCGTCCATGACATTGTCTCATCGATCTCTCCCAGACAGGACACGCTCGCCTCCTTCCCTGGTCCCGACGGCAAAAGAGATCATAAAGGAGATCGTTCGCTAGAGAAGTATGCTTGCATCTCTTCATAGATTATAAACGATTTATCCGAACATTTCCTGTTTAACATCTTACTCACTCTTTTGCTAAACTATTCCTCTTCTATCAAGAGACGTTGAGAGATTCAAGCAGCATTGGAACGTAATAAGTAATATCCAGGAATGAACGATCTGATTGCATCTCCGATATTTGAGCAGCAGTACAGCTTTTCACACCTCTGGCGTGAACTCTGCCTCTTGAGAGATAAGGTCTTCTTTTTTCTACAAAGCAATCGAGCAGCGATTTAGAGAAACAATCATTGACTACTTTCAGCTTTTGATCACCTCGTTATTTTTTATAGGCACCCAGGGCAACATAGGAGGAAAACTATGGCTTATAGAAGTTCGATAAGTTTATCAATTCATCGAAGCATAAAAATATACTCATCAGGCAAGGAATTAGGCCGCAATAAGCAGAATTTTGCACATGTATTGATCATTGCACTTTCCTTGCTCATTGCGCTGACGGCCTGTTCAGCAAGCGATACAACCATCCAGGCTTCGACAACGCCCACGCAGCAGCCGTCACCGACAGCGACGTCGCTGCCATCGGGCCTGGTTCTCTATCAGTCGAACTTTACCCACGGCCTGACTGGTTTGCAAAAAATCCATGGCTGGAAGCTGACAC
>DASSXK010000207.1:0-3894 GCA_035703945.1 Ktedonobacteraceae bacterium
CAACTGCTTGCCCATAGGGGGGTCGATGCCGTGTATATGACGACATTGGAGTCCGACTGGACGACCAATTGTGCGTGGGACCAGCCTGTGCCAGTAGCGAATACAGAAGTGCCCCTTGATGTATAGACGACCAGGTTGCCATCCCCCTGCATTATTGCCCAGGACCCAGGGATGTAAGTATTAGATGCCCACCTGGCCGCTCTACCTGGCCCGTATTCCACAAGATTTCCATCCTTCTGCATGATGAGCTGATAGGCCCCGTTGGGTGACTTTACCGTTTCATTAGCATAGAGTGCCTCACCAGATGCCAGGTTATTGCAATAGGGTACTTTTGGTTGTGGATTCATCTTTGAGCCGTTGACCCAACCGTCTCGTCCTGAGTAGTGGATACGGAACCAGAGTTGAATACCATTGTAGACGCCTCCGTCACGCCAGCACCAGGTATGCACCCATGTGCCACCGGGGATCTTGAGGATGGTCCTACAACGTGCGTCCGCGCAGGTTTGCTGATTGGCGCTGGTAAATATTTTTCCATAATCACCAGAAGTGGCCTCTGTTCTGCTGCCTGATGTGGGGAGTAGGGTGGTTAATAGTATGCCGAAAAGCAGAATGATGCCTGAAACACGCAATAACTTCGACATAACAAATCCTTTTTGCTCGAATGTATAGAAGCCCATACAATGGCTATCCATTCACTTCACTGACTGAACGCGCTTGCGAAGCCAGGAGGAACGTTGCCAGAAACGATCAGCGCTGAAGCTTTACAGTGCTGCCTGGTTGTGAAGCGTTCAGTAGGCGCGGTAGCGCCGTTGTGAAGTGTCTTTCAATAACTATCCATTCACTTCGCTGACTGAACGCGCTTGAGAAGCCAGGAGCATTGGTGCCCGAAGCGATCCAGGCTGAAGCGTTCCAGAGATCCCTGATGAGAAAGCGCTTAGTCGGCGCGGTAGCGCCGTTGCGACGTGTCTTGTAAGAGCTACTTGTATATCAGTTTACTCTGATGCCAAAAAGAAGGAGTCGAATTTATCGCTTAGCTTGCTTTAACGCGCCTGGAGATAGGTATCATTGTAAGTTTGAGGGGAAAAAGAAGCTGGTGCCTCGTACAAAGGCACCAGCCGAAAGGCCTTGTTCAGGCAGGCAGGGGCGCATGCTCTGGTTAGTGAATATATGCCTGGTCTCTCTCACGAATAGAAATGCTGATGGTTATTTCCCTCGTGCTGTTGGACAGGATGCGTAGGTTGATCGACATAAGGTGTCAGGGCCACTTTTTTATGCTGCCCGGAACCCTGGACTGGATGGATGCCAGAGCCATGTGCCGGCGTTTGCGGGGATGACGAAACTATACTGAACAAAAGCTCACTGATGATGAGATCGAGATCAGTTCCACCAGGCGGTAGCCAGAGCGGCCTGCCCTCGTCTTTTGACTCCTGCATGCTTGCAAGTAAACGATAAATTTCTCGCTTGAGTATGTATAGCTCTTGCTTACTCTCCTCTGCCCGTTTCAGGCGTGCGATTAACGTATTGAGACCAACGCCTACCTTCCAGAGGGCATGCTGCTGAGCCAGGGGTGCCTGGATATTTAAATTGCCATTGGCCGTCTCAACTAGCGTATAGAGAAGCTGCTGAATACCCTCCTGGAGATCATTTCTCTCCAGCGCAATTGTATGTTCGAGATGCGCAATCACTTCCGCTTTGTTGGCTCTTTCCAGTTCTTTCATGGTGTTGCGGACCCACAAATACATTATAAGGGCAACGATAATCTGTATACACAGAGGGCGGACCATAAAGCTATAGGTTGTCGAATCAACCAGCGCCTGTAAATCCGGTGTATGGGGTTGCAGAATAATATCGGCCATCATAAATATACTGTGGAAAGAAGAAATAAAGAAAATACTTTTGATTGGCAGCAGTGAGATCGCGATAATGTCAGAGAGCACAAACATATCATAGATGGGCACTGCATTTTGTGGCAAGACAAAGTTTGGATAAGAGAGCAACGCCTCTGCCATTGCACAGTCAAAGGCCGCGACCAGCACGATACCGGCCCACGTCACGTGTCCCAATTTGTTTAGAACGATCGCCAGACAGGTGGCGAGAAACATCCCGATGAGCGGCGGGACAATATGCAGGCTGTCACTGGTGATGGCGGCTGGTATAAAAGCCCCGACCGAGACGAGCATGATAAGCAGTAATATACTTGCGAGCTTGCCCCGTGGAATCATCGCGGTCCCGTAGGACCAGAGGGCCTCTTCCGGCGCACTGAATCGATACCACCAGCCTAACAGGCTCCGCTGAGACGAGCCAGCTTTCGGTTTATTCATGATTCAAGAGCCTCCTTGAAACAACTTCCACTGCAACAATTTGTGCGATTTTTTCACTTTATATAGCTTGTATTAACCTTGTATCCCTGCATCAAGTATTTCAGCGGATCAGCACCTTTGCAGTTCAGCTTAATATATATGGAGTATTATAGTTGGTGAGCAGAGGTACTGGAAAGCATACAGGTGACTCAAAAGTGATTTATACTTGTCTTAATATCGTATCTAACTTTTTAGGCTGTTTGGAATGCATAGCTTATACTTTGTATTATTGGTTCAGGTGAGCGAAAATACATTGAGCATGTGTTTTTTAAGGTGAAGTGGATATCATATGTTGGCACGATATTCATCCAACAGTTTTCATAAAAGAAATACAAACGCACTGGAATGTCCGCTTGCAAGAGAAAGAGGAGTTGCAAACGATGAGTGCTCAGGCTTTTATTCACTCCACTATCCAGCTTGCGCGTTTTCGCGAACAGGTAGCGATCGCTTGCCGTAACTCGGGACACCTCCAAAGAGAGCTAGCCGGTGTGTTGGGCATTGATCCAAAGGTTTTGAGTCGCAAGTTGCATGGTGCCAAACAGGCCTATCCCTCACATCTGGAAGTCAAACGTATCATCCTCGTGCTCGCAGATTGGGATGCGATTACAACCCAGCTTGAAGCTATCCAGCTTCTTACGCTGATGGGGTCACGAGCTGGCAGCTTTACACCCGAAGAATGGGCCAGCGATCCTCTCAATCGATTACAATCAAGGCCCGATCTCTCCAGCGCACCTCCTGCTGGGCTACACCCCAGACCTTTACAGGCTCCATCTACTCCTCTGATTGGGCGTGAAAAGCAGATTGAGCACATACTGGCAACGCTGGAAAATCCCTCTATCCGCCTTTTGACCCTGCTTGGAACGGGTGGGATTGGGAAAACGCGCCTGGCATTGGAGATTGCTCATGCCAGTCAATCGAAATTTGTGGATGGAGTGGGATGGCTCTCGTTGGCTGCGACCTATGATGTCACGCTCGTTCCGGCTGCAATCGTCCAGGCCCTGGGCCTTCAAGAACCGATTACGATCGGTGATCCCGGTCAGCGAAGTATCTTCTCGCCTGAAGATCAGCTTATCACGGCCTTGCAGGGACGAGAATTTCTGCTTGTATTGGATAATGTCGAGCATCTTCCCGAAATCAGATACTTCATTAACGATCTGTTGACGAAGGTTGCGACGCTGAAGATTTTGGTGACGAGCCGGGTGGTTCTCCATTTGTCCGGCGAGCATATCTTTAAGGTTCCACCCCTGGCAACGGGCGCGCCTGATGATACGCTGCTTGATCCTGAGACTGTTGAACAGATTGCTGCCATTCGCCTCTTTGTTGATCGCGCTCAGGCGCTTGATCCCACGTTTCGATTGTCCGCACAGACGGTTGAGGCCGTGGCGCAGATCTGTGCTCGCCTGGATGGTCTTCCTCTCGCAATTGAGCTGGCGGCTGGTCGGACGAAAGTGCTGCCGCTCCATTTAATCCTCGAACGACTGTCAGATGAGGCCGCGCAGCCTTTGACCTTTCTGCGCACCACTCACTATGATGT
>DASSXK010000218.1:0-2883 GCA_035703945.1 Ktedonobacteraceae bacterium
AGGCAAGCGGATCAAACCGACACGCCTCAGGGTAACAGGGTCAATCACAGCCAGGAACGAGGGAGGCTTGCCCAGCACATTCAGATTTTGATCCTGAAGTGGCAACGTCACAACAAAGATCTGACGCGTCACAGGATCAAACTGGATATGCCCAACATCGTCCCCAAACGGCGGGTGCAGACCAAAAGGAATTTTCCCGATCAAACGGTTGGAGATGGCATCAATCACAGCCACATTCTGGTTTTTCAAGGCCAGGTTGGCATCATCCGGACTTGCTGGATTACCGGGATCGCCAACAAAGATCCGATGGTCAATTGGATCATATTCAATCGCATCTGGCCCATCCAGCGCATCAAGTTGAATCGCAGCAAGAATTTTAAACGGAGGATGTTCATCAACAATCGAAACGATCCCATCCGCAGCGTCCCCAATAATAACTTTCCCAACATTCTGGGCAACAATCACGCCCGCAGCCTGTGGAACATTTATTAGACCTACTACCTTATTGAGTTGAGTGTTAAAAACAACCACATTTCCATCTGTTTTCTCATCGAAATTGGGGTTGTGCTCAATCGCCGCCTGCTTATCTGGATTGGGGCCAGTGTGAACCATAAAGAGCAGATGGTTGGCCGGATCAAGCGATTGAAAATCAAAATGATCAAAACGCTGCGCAATTCCGGGCGCAAAGGGATTTTGAGCGGTTCTGTGAGGATCGGGCAGAGCATCCGGCAGAGGAATATCCTGCACAACTTGAAGCCGATGCAATGGAATAGGCGACGAGAAGCGCACGACCTCCGAGACAATCAAGAAGAGCAGTAAGGCAAAACTTACCACGACCAGCAGCCACCAGCCAAGCCGGGCCACCCCAAACTTGCGGGGAGCCGATGAAACCAAAGATTGTTGAGCCATCTTACTTTCCCCTCAGCACAGGCCGCCACAATCGAATACCATCAAGAAAACCAACCTTCTTGACCTGGAGGTCCGCCAAAAGCATAAGTGGGCAGCATGTACCTATCCGACATCTATTGGTTGTTTCTGCAAATGTGCAAGGAGGATTGAATGCGATGCATTATATCAAACAAATCTCAGCCAATCCAGCGAGAATGGCCGCAATCTTCACCAATCGGTCAAGAATGCGTATTAATGCTGAGAGCAGCGTGAATAATCCTCAGGCAATTCATAGCATGTCGCAGCAGGTTGATGTTCAATGAATACAAGCACTGACCAATTTGTGAGCAGTTTCCACGCCCCTCCACAAAACAAGACACAATTTTTTACAGTTGAATTTATCGAACATTTGAGCTATCCTGAAAAGGAATATTGCTGGATCTAATTTATCAGTATTGTAAGAAGATAGCGGGATAGGAAGCAGCCGAAATCATGGAAGCAACGTTCTTTATCACTCCGACCGATTTCCGTCGGTGGCTTGAGGAAAATCAGGCAAGCACAACTGAGCTTTTGCTCGGTTTCTATAAAAAGAACTCAAATAAGCCGGGTATCACCTATGCTCAAGCCCTGGATGAGGCTCTCTGCTATGGCTGGATCGACGGCGTTCGTAGGAGCCTGGATGAGACCAGTTACACCATTCGCTTTACTCCGCGCAAAGCCAGCAGTATCTGGAGCAATGTCAACATCAAACGCGCCGAAGAACTGATTGAGCTTGGTCTGATGCAACCAGCGGGCCTCAAGGCCTTTAACAAACGCCGTCCAGACAAATCAGGGATATATTCTTTTGAAACAGACGAGCAACAATTAGATACTGGCTATGAGGAGCAATTTAGAGCGCGCTCCGAAGCCTGGGCCTTCTTCCAGTCCCAACCTCCCTATTATCAAAAGACAGCCCGCTTTTGGGTCATGAGCGCCAAAAAGGAAGAAACACGGCTAAAACGCCTTGCAACCCTGATTGAAGATTCCAGCCATCACAGACGACTAAAAAACTTGAGTTATGGTACGAAACCAGTGGAAAAGTAAATCATAAAATATCCGGCCAGTAGCTCAGCACTACTGGCCGGATATTGCATCCTACACTATGGTTAAACTCAGGGCATGAGCACAATCTTGCCACGAGTATGACGCCGCTCCAACTCGCGATAGGCCTCTTGCACATCAGCGAGGGGATAGACGTGAGCAACCGGGATTTCCAGCTCCCCCCGCTCGATAAGTCCTGCGAGTTCCGCAAGGACGTCCGCGCTAGCTGCCGCAGCGTTTCCATCTCCCTTGACACCAAACTTTGTGACAGCCTCAAAGTTGATGATCGTATCAATACGTTCCGGCCTGACACCAAGCTTGAGCGCCAGCTCAACGTATTCGGCCCCAAAGGTATCGATAAAAGCATCGACATGATTGTCAGCGGCCACCCGAATACGCTCCTCAACGCCCTCGCCATAGGCAACCGGAATAACGTGGTGCTCACGCAGCCATTGATGATTAGTTGAACCGGCCAGGCCAATCACCTTTGCGCCCACTCTTACTGCCAGTTGGACCACAATTGAGCCGACTCCGCCTGCCGCTCCTGAGACAACAAGGGTGTCACCTCGTTTCAAGGAAACAGCACGAATTGCGGCGTAGGCGGTTGTCCCAACCACAAACAAGGAGCCAGCGGCTTCCCATGACACATTGCGAGGACGACGGGTCAGGTCACTGGCCTCGACAACCACAAACGCTGCCTGGCTGGCCCGGTTATGTGTAAAACCAATCACCTCATCGCCCACGGCAAAATCTTGCACGCCCGTACCGACAGCGGCAACGATCCCAGCCAGATCGCTTCCCTGTCCAGAGGGAAATGTAGCGGGCCAGCGACTATCCAGCAAACCCTTTCGAATGGAGGCCTCACCTGGATTAATACCGGCGGCCTTGACATTAACCAGCACTTGCTCCGGGCCT
>DASSXK010000426.1:0-3266 GCA_035703945.1 Ktedonobacteraceae bacterium
TAGGCTTTGCCCTTCCCATAAGCATGTTCCGTGATTGCTGGCCCCTGAGCATAATAGTCCTGCCTAAAGACTCCCAACGCCTTCGCCCCCTCTAAATGCACCAGTTCGCCCCAAAGCGTGCAGGGATAACGACCCGCCAGCGCTCCCTGCTCAATTACGACCTCATTCTGGATGGCCTCAGTCCAGGGGTCAAACTCCTCAACCCGAATTCCCAGCAGCTTACGCAACTCGCCTGGATAGCCTCCCAGCGTCACATGATCGTCCTGGTTCACTATTCCGCTAAAGAATGTCGTGATTAGCGTTCCACCTTTCTCAACGTAACGGGTAAGATTCTGCGCGACCCCTGGCCGCAGCATGTACAGCAAAGGAGCCACAACCACTCCATAGCCGCTCAGGTCGCGGTCTGGCGCCACAATATCAACCCCGACATTCAAAGCGTGCAGGGGTCGATAATAACTTTTAAGCTGCTCCCAGTATTTAAGCCGGTCGCTTGGTCCGGGAAGATATTCAACGGCCCACCAGTTGTGCCAATCCATCAGGAGCGCCACCTGTGCGGGCATCCTGGAACCGACGACGTCGGGAGCGAGGCGCCGGGCTTCGTCCCCAATCTGTGCGGCCTGTTTGAAGATGCGGCTCTGATCGCTGCCATCGTGATTGACGATCGCGCTATGGAACTTCTCCGCCCCTCCCTGCGATTGACGCCACTGGAAGTAGAGCAGTCCGTCTGCGCCATGCGCCAGGGCCTGAAAATTCTGCAAGCGCGATTGGCCGGGCCGTTTGTGGGGATTCTGAGGCTGCCAGTTGACCTGGCTGGGACTCTGCTCCATCACGATATAGGGCTGACCGTGCTTCAATGAACGCATCAGGTCATTCGTCATCGCGACCTCCCAGGCAGGAGTATTGATCGGGTGGGGGTATTGATCAAATGAAATCACATCCATATGTTTGGCCCACTCAAAATAATCCAGTGGCTTAAATGCAACCATCAGATTGGTCGTCAGAGGAATATCCGGGGTAACTTTGCGTAAGACGCGCGTTTCGATCAGAAAACACTCCAGGAAAGAGTCGGACATAAAACGCTGGTAATCGAGCATCTGGGTTGGATTGGTCTGGGCGGGGGCAATTCTTGGCGGCAGGATCTCATCCCAGTGCGTATAATGCTGGCTCCAGAAGTTTGTGGCCCAGGCCGCATTTAAACGCGCAAGCGAGGAATAACGCTTCTGCAACCAGTTACGGAAACCGGCGGCACAATTATTGCAATAGCAGGCCTGGGTATGGCAAGCATACTCGTTATTGACATGCCACATCTTTAAGGCCGGATGTTTCGCGTAGCGTTCAGCCAGATGTGACACGAGTGCCTCAGCCTCCTGCCGATAGTCGAGACTATTTGGACAATAATGCTGACGCGAGCCCTGACTCATGCGAACGCCGCTACGGGTCACAGGCAGCATCGTTGGATACAGGCGGCTCATCCAGGGCGGCGGCGAGGCGGTCCCGGTCGCCAGATCAGCTCCGATCTGATGCTCGGCCAACAGGTCCATAATGCGATCAAGCTGCTCAAAGTGATATTTGCCCGCTTCAGGAACAAGCAAAGCCCAGGAGAAAATATTAATCGAAACAAGATTGACGCTGGCCTGCTTCATCAGACGCATATCGTCCTGCCAGACCGCTTCAGGCCACTGCTCGGGATTGTAATCAGCACCATAAAAAATCGTAGAAGGAAAGAATGTAGACATACCTGTTGTCACTCCTAACTTTCATACTTGTTATGCAATCCCTCCCTGGTAGCCTAGCGATCGCGCGTAAAAAGCTTCTTGTCTGGATTTCCCAGCACTTCAGACAAAGAGAGGTGGGAGGTTGCATCGTGCATTGCCTGCTCAACTTCTGCCATCAACCGCTGATAGAGCAGATCCGCCCATTGCTGATCCCAGAGTCCCTGCTCGGAGAGCAACTGGCGACAACGTAAAAGAGGATCGGTGCGACTATCGGTCAACATCTGCTCGGCCAATGTTTCGGAACTGCACGCGGAAAGGTCCGATCGGCCCGATGAAGGACGAGTAACATGCATCTCAAGCAAAACAGGCCCGTGACCCTCACGGGCATAACGCAAAGCGGCCTGCATCGTGGCATAGACCGAAAGCACATCCGCTCCATCCAGGTAACGATGTTCCAGACCAATCGGCAAAGCCGCCTGTTGCACGGCTGCCAGTACAGGCCGCGCGGTCGGTCGTCCCTGGGAGTAGTTGTGCTCACAAATAAAGAGGATTGGGAGTTTATGTAAAGCGGCGAAAGTAATCGCTTCGCGGAAGTCAGCTTCAGTTAAGGTTGACTCATCACAATAGGCAATCGTGACGCCCCGCGAGCGGCGCAAGGTATTGGCAAAGGCAATGCCAGCGGCGTGCAACACCTGCATTGCAACTGAACTTGGTCCTGTGACAATATTATGCTTCTGGTAGTTAAAGTAGTGTTTGCCATTGAGCTTCTCACGCCCATCCAGAGGCACCGTGGCAAGCTTCGATTGCGAAGTGCGAATGAGGTGCGTTTGAAAGGCTTCATAAGGTGTCATGCCCAGCGTCAAAAATACCCCTAGATCTCGCTGATAGGGTAAGGTGACATCTTGCGCAATATCAATACAGCTTGCACTCCCCACTTGCGCCGCTTCATGCCCACCACAGGGCGCCACTTGCTCACCCAATCCCTGACGATGCAACAAAGCCAGATGATGATCAACAACGCGGGTCAGCAGCATCCGTGTATAGAGGTCACGAACAGGTACCGAGGAAGGCGAGGAATGAATGATCTCTAATGACACTCTAGATACACCTCTTCAATCTTCTACATAAATCTGGTAAGCCTGGAGCCAAACGTTATTATAGCCCGAAGCATCCCTGGAAGCAAATAGAGCAGCTAAACATTTATTTTTTACAATACTAAAATATTATTTTTAGCACTTGACAAATTATATCAAGCTATGTTATTAATATTTTAACAGATTAAAAATATTAATTTACAGGAAGAAAAAACATTATAAAGGAGCGTTTTCCCATGCTAAAAGCGTTGCTTAAAGGAATATTCCAACTGCTTCTGGTACCCGTCACAATGTGGCTAGCGGCCGGAACACTGGCCTGGTTCGCGGGCTGGGTCTTTCTCGTGCTGTTTTACGGTTTCCTGCTGGTGCTTACTCTGCAAACGGCTATCCGAAATCCCGGCTTGCTGAAGGAGCGTCTATCCCTGACGAAACCCAATCAGGAAGGTTGGGATAAGTT
>DASSXK010000466.1:0-3907 GCA_035703945.1 Ktedonobacteraceae bacterium
ACGATAGTATAGATCGCGAAGCCGAGGGCAAAAATAAGGGCAATAGTGCCCAGGTCAGAAAAGTACACGATGTTTCCCTCTGAACAAAGAGCAACGCACGCATGTTACGGCGTGGGAGTCGCTGCCTGGAACTTGGACGGACACTTGGCAAGCAACGTCTGAGCGTTAAAAGGTCCCTGGCCGGTATAATGTCCCTCGACCACAACTTGAATGCCAGGCTTAAAAATATCAGGCACCACGCCATTGTAATTCACAGGGATGGACTGCCCACTATCTGCAATCACAAAGCTAATTGCCTCCTGCTGATCATGATGTACGACCGAACCGGGTTGCACAATGCCTGCCACACGCACGGATTGTGCGGTACAGACTGTGCAATGGTGAAGTTCAGGAACAGTCAGGTAATAGACGGCGCTGGTCTGGGTATTGGCATAAATCAGATAGATCACAGCGCCCAGAATAGCAAGTCCGGCAAGTATGAAGCTTAAGGGCCAGCGCCTGCGCCGCAAGGGTTTAGGGCCGGGTAATGTCATAGCAGGCTGCACGGAACGACCTCCAATATTAATGGGGCATCAACATCACATCAAAGAGAACATTGAGCAACGCGCCCAGTAAAAATACAATTATTCCCAGGACCAGCATCAGCTTTGGCGCAGCCTTTGAGAGCCGCGTTGAATGCTTCGCCAGCCTCCTTATATTACTTTGTCCCAGGTAGATCGCCAGCACGAACAGTCCAAGCGCCCCCAGAATCTTCAAGGTCAATATTACAATGTAGGACAAGCCCAGGCTTGTTTCCGTCAGACGATCAAAAGTTAGAAATGCCCCGCTGAGTAGCAACACTCCGACACAAATATTGACCATCCGCCGAAAGAGGTCCGCGATCCTGGCTGCGACAGCCGGAGCGGCATTGCCAAGCTTCAAAGCCGGCATCACAACCAGCAGATACATCATGCTCCCGCCGACCCAGGTCGCTGCCGCGATAATATGGGCGGCCCGTATAATCAAGCGAATGATCAACATCATTGTACCAATCTCAGGAGGCCATAATGCGCGTCAGATATTGCTGTAACTTCTGATCTGTGATCTGACCGGGAACGATAAACGCGATATTGCCTTTGCGATCAATAAAGATGGTATGGGGCATATAGGTCGCGCCATAGTTAATCGCAACCGAGCCACTCGTATCACTCACGTTCTGATAGGTCAGACCATACTTCTGAATAAATCCCAGACCATCCTGCGGCTGAGCTTCCTGACCATTGATCCCGATAATCACCAGACCTTTCGCCTGATTCTGTTTCCAGGCATTTTCGAAAAGCGGCGCTTCGTCCTGACAGGGTCCACACCAGGAGGCCCACATATTCAGGATGATCGGGTGGCCCTTAAACTTTGCCAGCGTTAGCTTGCCAGGAGTGCTAGCACCCAGCGTATTCAGGGTAAAGTCGGGCGCGGGCTTGCCAATTAAGGGACCGTTATACGTCAACATCCCCGTCGAGTCAGGACTATGCCCCGCCGCACTGGGATCACTTGGAGTTAGCAATAAAACTGAGAGCAGCGCCAGCAAGCCAATACAAAAAAGAACCACGACAGTAAAAACAATTGTACTCCTTTTTGAGAAATACCCCTGGTTGATTCTTTTAGCTGGCACTTCGGGAGAGCGTTCCCCCTCATTGTTCTCCATAGAACTCACTTCTTATCGAGTTAAAATATCCATCTTCTCAGGCAGTACCACCCAGAGTACCGATAATTATTTAATCAGATTGATTATGCTGCTTGAGCCTGTTATCGACCTTGCAAGGTCTAAATCAGACCTTACAAGCACCTGAACATCCTGGGGAACATCCATCTTACGCTTGCTATTCTCCTGAAAGTAGATGTGAAGTAGACTGCTAAAAACTGTGAAGTATCATTTAGTGAACTCATCAGCTTTATTGACGTATATCTAACAACAACCCTATTAGTTTAGTTAACCATTCTTCCAGTTAGTATTTACGAGGGCATCCTATGCTTCAATTTCTGGTTAAGAGGTTTATTGGTTTGCTATTTGTGATTATTGGTGTCACATTTATCACATTTATTATGGGATACTACGCCCCAGGCGATCCCATTCGAACAATGCTTGGAGTACATTTCAACAAGCTCATCTACGCTCAGATCAAACACGCTTACGGGCTGGACCTCCCCTGGTATCAGCAATATTGGAACTACCTGACCAATCTTTTCAAATTCAATCTCGGCCTTTCATTTAAGTACCAAAACAGGGCCGTCTGGGATATTCTTAAAGATGGCGTGCCGGTTTCAACAGAGTTGGGATTCTGGGCGCTCTTTCTTGAAGTGGTTGTCAGTATTCCACTGGGTATATTGTCTGCCCTGAAAGCGAATACCTGGATCGATACCACGACGACAGCAGGAGTGCTGATCATCTATGCCATCCCAACATTCATTCTCGCCGTGTTCTCTCAGGTATTCATTGTCTGGTTCGATAAGCAAACCGGCCTGGCCTGGCCTGTATCGCAGTGGGGAGATCCCTGGCATTATACCTGGAGCGATATTACCTACAAGCTGGTGCCGATTCTAGTCTATGCCAGCACCAGTGTAGGCTACTTGACGCGCCTCGCTCGCACCAGCATGCTTGAAGTCTTGCAGCAAGATTACGTTCGTACAGCCCGCGCCAAGGGTATGTCTGAGCGGAATGTGATTTATCGCCATGCCTTCCGAAACGCTATGATTCCCCTGGTGACAATCATCGGTCTCTCGGTTGGTATCCTGGTGACAGGAGCTTTTTTCATTGAGAATATCTACAATATTCCTGGCATCGCGGATATCACCCTGACATCCATCAGCGACCGAGACTATCCAGTAATTCAGGCCACAACTATCCTGCTGGCGGTTGCTGTCGTAGCGGGAAATCTTCTTTCCGATATTCTCTACAGCCTGGTTGATCCACGTATCAAGGCCGAATAAAAATCTGGCAAAGAGCAAGCGAAATTACAGATAGAGGTAAAAAGACAAAAAATAGCAGGGACGACACTTCTGTCCCTGCCTCAAACATCTCAGCCTGGATGAACCGCTATCTCAAGATCCGGCGGCAGCGATGGGAAGCAGCAATCTCTCGTTCGGCTCAAGCACAATTGGCTTCTTGCCAAGCGTCCACCAGAGTAAGGCCGCAACCATAATTGTAATTCCCAGCAAACAAAGGGCGATGTGAATCATACTGCCTGCAACCACAAGCAACAGACTCAGCGCCGTAATAATAGGGCAAAGACTTGGAGCAGCCATTGGAGCCGGTGTGAAGGAAAACGATGGAGCGGCTAAAGGAGAAGCAACCGCTGATGACGCAAACGCCGAGGCTTCGGAGATAGTTTGTGAAAGGGAGCTGGTAATAAAGAGATCTTCGATTGTGGTATGCAGGAGACGGGCATCAAACGGCTTGGCCATACAGATCACCTGGTCAAAAGCCAGAGAGCTTAAACGGGAATGTGCTTCAAGATCGGGCAACGAACCATCCCAGGTTAAGACCACGGTAGGAAGAATTGCCAGTTCCGGATTGGCCTGGATCGCGGCCAGAAGAGACCAATCGCTGTGTATGCCGCTATCGACATCAAGCACCAGCAGGCCTGGATTGAAGGTTTCGACGCCCATGGGGAGCTGATCCGGTGATAACGCTTCGATCACACCAATCTCACGCCCCTGCAATCCCAGAGAGATCAAGCGCCTCAATGCGGTATCAGCCTCGACCAGAAGGACAGTACGTTTGAAGCCGTGCGACATAGGAGCCCCTTCGTAGCGCATTTGGCTGCGCCAGTTGATCATTAAAATATTCTCTGCTTGCAAGCATATTCGTCAGAAGTTACAGTCTCATTGACAGTATAGCCATAGACCTTACAACAACCTGAACACAAGATAA
>DASSXK010000617.1:0-10936 GCA_035703945.1 Ktedonobacteraceae bacterium
GCATGGACTATTATTTTTTTGTCCTGGAGGGCATACAATGAAGTTTAAACCCTTTATGCTCATGATGAGCATGAGTATCTTGCTCGTTATGCTGCTGACCGCCTGCGGTGGTAGCGATAGCGGCAGCTCAAGCAGCTCAAATGGGCCTGTGACCCTGAACTACTGGTACACCGAAGGTACCGCCGAAGCCCCCGCAATCCTGAGCCAGATCAAGCAGTTCGAGGCACAGAACCCGAACATTAAAGTCAATGCCCAGCTCGTTCCATTCGCAGATGCGCAGGCCAAGTTCGCCACCGCCGCTCAGGCTGGCAAGGCTCCAGACGTTCTCCGCGCCGATGTGGGTTGGACCACCCAGTTCGCCTCAGAGCGTTTCCTGCTCCCAATCGATAGCATGACCTCACAGAGTGACCTGGCAGACTACCTGCCTTCCGCGCTCAACTACGACAAATACAACGGTCACCTCTATGGTCTGCCCCAGGTTACAGACTTCCTGGCACTGATGTACAACAAAGCCGTTCTGGCCAAAGCTGGTATCCAGAATCCTCCTACCACAATGGCCGAGTTCGAGGCCGACGCCAGCAAGATAGTCCAGACCAAAGCCGCCAAATATGGCTTTGAGACCTCGGGCGCTTCCTACTTCGCCCTGCCTTTCCTCTGGTCTTACGGCGGTGGCATGATCGACCAGGATGGTAAAACAATCCTCGTCAACAACAGCGGTTCGGTTGCTGGTTTGACTCAGTTGCTCAAGCTGCAAAACCAGGACAAGGTTATGCCTGCCAAAGTTGACTTCAACAATGGCTACAACAACATGACGACCGACTTCAAAGATGGCTCAACCGGCATGATCTTCCAGGGACCCTGGGAGGCTGCCAACATCCTGAGCGGTTCTTCGTTCACATCTGACCCCAAAAACCTGGGTATCGCCTCGATCCCAACCGGACCTACCGGCGCGACCGGTTCGCCAACTGGTGGCCAGACCTATGTCATCTACGCTGGTACGGCGCACTCGGCCGAGTCCTACAAGTTCATCTCCTTCATGAGCTCAACGGCCAGCCAGATCGCAATCGCCAAAGCCAACCACACCCTGCCTACTCGCGTATCCGCATACAAAGATGCAACCGTTGCCGCTGACCAGGTTATCTCTGGCTACTACGCGGTTCGGGATTCGGCCCGCAACCGGCCGATCATTGCTCAAGGTGGTCAGTTGTTCACGGACTTCGATCCCAACATCCAGGCTGCCCTCGCGGGTGCCAAATCACCCAGTGATGCCCTCAACACAGTCGCGGCCAAGTGGAAAGCCCTTCTCGCGAAGTAACTTGCCACTTCTTTGAGCCCCTTTGATGCAATCAGAGGAGATCGAAGCGCCTAAAACTTGTTCCGTAAGCGGCTGTGGTTAGAAACAATTCTGCCACAGCCGCTTTATGCATTCACACCCATTCTTCGTCGTTGCGTAGAATAAGGTCCATTCTGAACATGGTGTTTTCCATAGGCCTTTTTTTCTCTCACGCAAGCAGGTCTATCAGGAGGTTGCAAACTTATGGCAACGACTGCCAACTCAACAGCTCCTCGGGTCTCTCAACAAGATCGACGCCAGCGCGCTCAAAGGCTGAAGCTCTCTGGCCGTGCATATCTCTGGCTGCTTCCTATTATTATTTGTATGGCGGTAATCGTCTATTATCCATTGTTCTACGGTCTGTTTCTTAGTTTCACGAACGCGGATCAGTCGAATGTGGCCATACACCTTGGAAGCGTCACCCTTCCAGCCAGCTACAAATTCATCGGCATCCAAAACTATATCAGTATCATCAGTGATTGGTTTAATCCAACAAGCGATGGTGCTCATATTCTGTTACAGACAGCCATCTGGATTGTGGCAAATTCGATCTTCCACTTCGTCTTTGGTCTCGGCCTAGCTCTGATTCTGAATCGGAAGATGCGTTTCCGAACCGTCTACCGTGTTCTGTTGATGGTGCCTTGGGCGATGCCGCAATACGTTTCGGCCTTTGCCTGGCTCTTTCTGTTCAACCAACAATATGGCTTCATCGACGTGACGCTTCAGAGCATGGGTCTACCGCCGATCTACTGGTCCTCCGATCCTAACTGGGCGCTTGTTTCGGTCATTCTCGTCAACGTCTGGCTGGGCATCCCCTTTATGACGGTGACGCTGCTGGGCGGGCTTCAGAGCATTCCAACAGAGCTATATGAGGCTTCTTCAATCGATGGCGCTTCACGCTGGCAGACCTTCAGGCACATTACCTTGCCGATGCTACGCCCGATCGCCTTCCTGATCACGCTGCTGGACGTCATCTGGACCTTTAATCTCTTCTCCGTCATTTTCCTGATCACGCAGGGTGGTCCATTTAACCGCACGCAAACGCTTGTGACCTATGCCTGGACCCAGGCGATCCAGACGCCACAAAAATTTGGCCTGGGTGGGGCTTACGGCTTCATTATCCTGGCGATCCTGCTGATCTTCACAATCTTTTATTCGCGAATGCTGCGCTCAAACGAAACTGTCTACTAGCCAAAGGGAAATTTTGATGGAAGAAAATCTCACAACCGCGAGCCAGGCACCCGTGATTATTGAAAAGACCAGGGAGTCAGGCAGCAAAACGATCCGCAACCCGCGAAAAGTCAGCGCGATGTTCGAATCAGCAGGGGCGCATCTGATTATGATCATCACGGTCATTCTGGCTATTTTCCCCCTGCTTGTAATTCTCTCAACCTCTTTCAAGCAACCCGCCGATATTTTTACGACAAGTGTACAGTTGATCCCACCACATCCGACGCTGGACAACTATACACATGTGTTGACCGATAATGGCGGGATCTTCTTTATCTGGCTGTTCAATAGTGCGAAGATTGCAATCCTGACGACAATTCTGGGCGTGCTGCTTTCTGCTCCCGCCGCGTACGCCGTCTCGCGCTGGAACTTTATCGGCAAACAGGCGCTCCTGCTCTCGTTTCTGGTCACGCAGATGTTCCCAGGCGTGCTCCTGCTGGTGCCACTGTATAACCTCTTTGCGCAGTTCGGACTGCTCGACAACTTCTGGGGACTGGTCGTGGCCTACGCGACGACCGCTTTGCCATTTAGCGTCTGGATGCTCAAAAACTTCTTCGACGCCATCCCGAAAGAGTTGGACGAGGCCGCGCTGGTGGATGGGCTGGGACCCTTCCGCACCTTCTGGCAGATTATCCTGCCACTGACCATCCCTGGTGTGGCCGTCGTGGCCTTCTTCAACTTTATGGCGGCCTGGAACGAGTTTATGCTGGCCTTCTCTTTCCTCTCGGATTCGCATAATCTGACCTTGCCGGTAGGCATCAAAGACTATGTGCATAACTTTGGGGCTGACTGGCAATACCTGACGGCGGCTTCGGTCCTGGTCACGATTCCGGTACTGTTTGCCTTCCTCTGGGCCCAACGCTATCTAATCACCGGCCTGACCGGCGGTAGCGTCAAAAGCTAAGACCTTTCCTGAACGAGAAGAGCGATCTTCACACACAACAAGGCAGGCAGCCAATATTTTTATCGGTTGCCTGCCTTGTTTATTTTTATGTCAACCAACGATCCTCGCTTATCAAACCTCACCCTGTCGATGCCCTTGCGCTTCAAGTTGAATAAGTTTAACGAGGCTACTTCATCTGGGGATTTCTGATCCGCACGCGCTCATAAATCTCTTCCATCACGCGGATGAACGAGGCTGCTTTGGGCCAGAAAGGCGGAAAGTCTCCCTGCTTCTTAACCAGTATTGCTGGAACGCTGCTCTTAGTGGGAATCGCAGGCAAGGGAGGCAGTCGCCGCGCTCCTGACCAGAACTCCTTGTGGTTAGCAGAATCCGTCTCATCCGATTCTCTGATTGGACGGGTAAAGTACGACGCAACAGGCTCTGGCTCAATCTCCTCCTTAACGAGGGAATCCGCCAGGATCTTCCCAAGCGAGGTCTTAGCCAGTTCGGCTTGCAGATCTTCTCGGGTCAGGCCGCGCAGACCGAAGATGACGAAGGGGTCCTGATCCAACGCCGCCGCCAGCACGTAGTAGAGTCCGGCAATGTGTTTGCAGGGGTTGGCATAGTCGGGGCAGGAGCAATCGGACTCGAAATCCCGCGCACTGTGCGGCAGCAGGTACAGGTCCAGTTCGGCAAAAACATCTTCAATTGTGGCAGGCATCTCGCCCATCAGCAGTTGCGTAACCATGTCCGCCCGTGAAGACAGTTTGCTGATAACTTGCTTCCAGTGAGACGGGGAGATCGTCCTGAAGATGATCGTGGTCTTATAGGTTGGTGCTGTCATGATGCCGTAGTAGGGGTTCACCGATCCTCGCACTTTAGCCGTCACGGCGCTCTGGGAAATCTCGTAGCTGATAATACGCCCATTGCTGGCGTAGGATCGACCGCGTCCCAGGCGACCCGCATCGGTAAATCGTTCCAGGGCAGCAATAAAACGCTCACCCCACCAGTTGCGACCGAATTGTTTCATGATGATTTACTCCATTACCGCACTGCGGCGCAAGGCGATCAGGTCCTTAAAGGTATCATTATCAAGCTCGGTCAGCCAACCCTCGTCGTTGCCGACGACCAGGGAGGAGATACGCTTCTTATCCTCGATCATAGCGTCGATGCGCTCCTCCATCGTACCCATCGTCAGGAATTTGTGCACGAAGACGTTTTTGCGCTGCCCGATGCGGAAGGCCCGATCGGTCGCCTGATCCTCAACGGCCGGATTCCACCAGCGATCGAAGTGGAAGACATGGTTAGCTTTGGTCAGGTTTAGACCAACACCGCCCGCTCGCAGGGAAAGGATAAAGATTGAAGGCTCGGTCTCGGGGTTCTGGAAATCATGGACCATCTGCTCGCGCCTGGAAACGCTGGAGCCACCATGCAGGTAGTAGGTATTATAATGAAGTTCGTGCTCAATATAGCGTTCCAACGCACCTCCAATCTCGGTAAACTGTGTAAAGATCAGCGCACTCTCGCCGCTATCAATGACCTCTTCCAGCATCTCGCTCAGTCGCTCCAGTTTATGCGAACGAGTCGAAGTAAAGGCGCTTCCGTCCTGGAGGAACTGCGCCGGGTGATTGCAGATCTGCTTGAGTCTCATCAAGGTTGCCAGGATCAGGCCACGCCTCTGCATCCCCTCGGCATTCTGTAGCTCTTCCTCAACATCTTTGACAACGGCCTCGTAGAGCGAAGCCTGCTCAGGCGTCAGGGTGCAGAACATCTTCTGCTCGATCTTGTCCGGGAGATCATCAATAATGCGTTTATCGGTCTTGACGCGCCGCAGAATAAAGGGCTCAACCAGCTTCTTCAGGGTCTCCAGACGATCCTGGTCGTTATCTTTATGGATGGGGGTCTCAAAGCTCTTGCGGAACTGCGCTTCCTTGCCCAGGTAGCCGGGATTGAGGAAATTGAAGATCGACCACAGGTCACGCAGGCGGTTTTCAACAGGTGTGCCAGTCAGGGCCAGTCGGTACGTGGCGGAAAGCTTGAGAATTGACTTCACCTGGGCCGCTTTTGGGTTCTTGATATTCTGGGCCTCATCGATCACGACACGATGCCACTTCAGCGCGTGCAACAGCTTCTCATCCAGGCGAACCAGGGCAAATGAGGTCAGAACGACATCGTGCTGCTGGCAGGTTTCGACAAAGGTTTGCTTATCCTTAAGACGCGTACTACCCTGGTGCACCATAGTGCGGATCTCAGGAGCAAAGCGCTGGATCTCCCGCTGCCAGTTGCCAAGCACCGAGGTTGGCGCAATAACCAGCGTCGGCGGCAGTCCCTCGATCCCTTCGCGCTCCTTGAGCAGGTGAGCAATCACTTCCAGAGTTTTGCCCAGGCCCATATCATCGGCCAGGCAGGGATTGAGACCAAGACTTTCCAGGTATTGCAGCCAGGAGACACCTCGCCGCTGGTAATCGCGCAGCGTTCCCTGCAAGCTGCGGGGATCGGTGATCGGAGCAAAGGCGCTTTTATCATGCAGGTGTGCCAGCATCTCACTCAAGGCCTGATCGTGCTCCCATTCCAGATCGTCGGACTCTGTACCAAGCTTAATCATATCCATCAGCGAGATTTCGCCCTGACCCTCTCCCTGGTGCGTCTGCCAGAATTCGAGGAGCTGCTGCATCTTCTCGCGATCCAGTTCCATCCACTCGCCCCTGAACTGGACTAGAGGTACTTTGGCATTTACCAGTTGCCGCCACTCCGCCTCCGAAACCACCTGACCACCAATCGAAAGTTGATATTGATAATCGATCAGCTTATCTATGCTAAAGTAACTGGTTCCGGCTGCCTTTGAGGACTTCTTAGGAGCGCGCGAGGAGGTTTTGAGGCGAACCTTTGCTCGCTTTCGTCCCTGAGGCGTCCACCAGGCCGGAATAATTACAGTGTATCCGGCGTCCTGTAGGACCCAGGCACTCTCTTTTAAAAAGGCAAACGCCTGCTCCAATGTCAATTCACAGTCGGACGGACGGTCCGTATTCAACCCTTCCCAGATGGTGGGATAGATGCGTGCCGCAGAGCCGAGTGCCAACAGGAGGTTCTTCTCAAAATCCTGACCAAAAGGCTTCGTCGCTCTGGTGCGTTGCTTTGGTGGAAGATCCCAGTACTCATTCAAACTCAGCTTCAAAGAAGGATCTTGTTGGGAAGCGACCAGAAAATGCAGGTGCCAGTGATCGATATCCATGAACTCGGCTTCCAGCAATTGAAAACAGAGGGTAAAGGCGGCATTGCGATGGGCGCGAGTCAGGTTTTTGCGCCAGCTTAGCCAGCCTCGATATTCCTCTATTTCCTGAGGAGTGGCCTTGCGCAATAATCTAGAGCTCGTAGACCATCGAGATGAATAGGGATTAATGCACTCAAACAGAAGCGTGTCTCGAAGTCGATCTTGCATCTCATTCGGAAATGAGGCACTGGCGACAACATCCCGCAAGAGGCACTCAGAGAAATGGCGAAGCAGGCTTTCTTTATTAAAGAGAGCCGAAGCCTCATCCGCTGAATTCATCCCAGCGGCACAGACCGCTGGCATGGCCGCGATATACTGCTGGATGTTTGTTTCATAAACATCGGAGAGAATCTCCCAGCCAGGATGCAATTCGTAGCCATCTTTGGCATTTCTATTGATACGTTTCCCGCTCTTAGACTGAGAGGCTCGCGTTCTGGCCTTGATCGCAGGAATATATTGATCCCGCACAATGATTTCTTTGAAGGCCTGCGTGTACTGGTACCAAAACAGCAGATCGGCCCCAAGCTGAAAATCCGAAGCCGCATTAAGAGTGATAAAATGAATAGTATTAAGCGTCGCAATCAGGTCTGTTAGCTGATAGCATTGAATTCGCCAGGGTGCCAGTTCAAACTCGGTCGGTGGCTCCTCCTCCACATAGCGCAACAGTTCAAAGGAGGGGGCGGGACGTTCAGCCGCCGTGGGGAGGAGAAAATATTTCATATCAAGCTTATTGCTCGGCGCACCTGGAAAACCGGAGATTTTTTCCTGCAAATGGAAGGTATCCATCAAAAAAGTATACAGAGCCTCACCAACCAGTTGGCGAGGATGGATCTTATCGGCGCGATGATGGGAGTTATGTAAAGCCGTATCCGTCTCTACCCAGAGATAGAAAGCGCCATTCTGAACAAACCCTTGCTCATTTGCGGGAATCCACGTTCCATGAACTATATACATCGATGACTCCTGGGAAATATATTTACTGTATGTGCTGTCAAAATGGGTACTGGAGTATCAGATATTGATTCGAAATGACATATATATTCTAAGACGTGATCGTATCCTATCCCACCCATTATACCCGCCTCAGGCAATCCTTAACTCGCTTCGGGCAGACACATACCATCAGAAGTTGAGCAGAAAGTTACTGGGTAGGGAAAGCTACATCACCCACAATACACAATAAGAACTACTAAAAACAAGCAGGCTACTTGAGAAGCCCCCCAACTGGAGCGATGCTGGCAACATCCCTGCTGGCTTCTTGAGCGCCTTCAGTCAGCGAAGTGCATGGATTGCTATCAGATAACAACGTATATGTGACCAGGGCTGGTCACGCATTTCTCTCACACGCAACACGGGAAAGGACAACGAACTATGGGACCCCTTTCGGGCATTCGGATACTTGATTTCACACGCGTGGTGGCTGGCCCCTACTGCACGATGCAACTGGGAGATCTGGGGGCGGAGGTCATCAAAATTGAGCAGCCTGGAAAAGGCGACGATACCCGAAGCTGGGGTCCTCCCTTCGTTGGCAGTGAAAGCAGCTACTTCCTGAGCGTTAACCGCAACAAGAAAAGCGTCTGCCTCGACTTGCAAAAGCCAGAGGATCGCGAGATCGCCCACCAGTTAGTCCAGCAAAGCGACGTCGTCATCGAAAACTTTCGTCCAGGCGTCATGCAACGCTACGGTCTAAGCTACGAAGACTGGAGCGAGCGCCGCCCCGACCTGATCTATTGCACAATCTCTGGCTACGGTCGCACTGGTCCCTATAAAGATCGCGCTGGCTACGATGTCATTGTATCCGCTATGGGAGGCCTGATGGGCATCACAGGCACGACAGGCGGAGCACCGGTAAAAACTGGAGTCGCCCTGACCGACGTTATCACCGGCCTCAACGCCTTCTCGGCGATCCTGGCAGCGCTCTATCATCGCGAGCGAACCGGCCAGGGACAACGAATTGACGTCTCACTGCTCAGTGCTGAACTGGCCGCCCTGATCAATGCCGCCAGTTCCTACCTCAATGCCGGAGAGGTTCTAACGCCACAAGGAAGCGCCCACGGCTCGATTGTCCCCTACCAGGCCTTTCGGGCCGCCGACGGCTATATCGTCATTGGAGCAGCCAACGACAAGCTTTTCCAACAATTCGCCCAGGAGCTCGGTCGCCCGGAATGGGCCGAGAATCCCCGCTTCCAAACCAATCCTGCTCGCGTCGAGAACCGCGAGGAACTGATCGTCCTGATCGAAGAGATCCTGCAAGAAGATACCGTCGCCAACTGGGAGCCACGCCTGGCAAGGGCAGGCATCGCCGTCGCCCCGGTCAATCCAATGGACAAAGTCTTTGAAGATCCTCAGGTAATCGCCTCTGGGCAGGTCGTCTCCATGCAACATCCGACAGCGGGCAAGATCAAACAGGTCGGTCCAGCCGTGACATTTAGCCTGACGCCTGCACGGGCGATGACACCGCCGCCAACATTGGGTGAGCACACGGAGGAGGTCATCAAGGGGCTGCTGGGGAGAGACGAAGGGCAGCAAGAGCCATAGAGGGCCAAGTGAAAACCTGAAGAGTAAGGGATACTAATTGTTGACTCCTGAGGAATATTCTTCGGGAGTTTTTAAGGATTGGGCATAGGGCAGAGTAAACCAGAAGGTCGAGCCCTGACCCTGGACACTCTCGACCCCAACGGCCCCACCTTGCTGCTCGATGATTGTTCGGCAGATATGCAGCCCCAGACCCAGGCCCACACCGGCTCCGCTCCTCACCTCAATTCCAGGAACGCGATAGAAACGCTCCCAGATACGTTGCTGCGCTTCCAGCGAAATACCGGGTCCTTCATCATGGACAGAGACCTGCACGGCTGATTCAAGCAGCTCAATCTGCACCAAGACAGGCTTCTCTTTATCCGAGTATTTAAGCGCATTGGACAGATAGTTATTGACGACCTGCCCGACGCGCTGAGCATCAGCCAGGACTTTTATCTCTTCGAGAGGCGGCTCAAAAAGAATCGTACGTGTAGCAATCAGGCTGCGCTGGTCGTCTATGATCTCCTGAACGAGGTGCTTTAAATCACAGCGGGCGATCTGTAGTTCCAGTTTGTCGATCTGGATGCGCGTTACATCGACGAGATCGTTTACCAGGCGATTCTGGGCCATAAGCTGCTGCTCTGCCCGATCTAAGAGGCTCAGCACCAGCTTAGTCATCTCGACGCTCTGATTTTCAAGCTCATCTCCCGTTGGTAGGCTCCGTTTTAAATAGCGTTTGGCAAGCTGAAGATTGCCACGAAGCGAGGTCAAGGGGGTTTTCAGTTCATGGCTCACGATGCCAACGAACTCATCCATGCGCTGGGTCGTTTCACGCGCCGCCAGTGAACTGGCGCGGGCCTCTTCCCGCTCTCGTAAAAGCCGTTCGCGCTCAATCACCAGGGCAACTAATTTACCGACAGCCTCCGCCAACGTGATTTCTTCGGCGAGATACAGGCGGCGTGGATCTGTCGGATAGAGTATCAGTACCCCAACCAGGTCATTGCGCAAACGTAAAGGGATAAACAGAGCGAGTTCTAAATGATCAAGCGGTCGGATTTCTTGATAAGGAGACTTGCGCATATCGAGAGAATAAGCATGGCCTTCGCGAAGCGGTCTGACGAGGTCCGGATCATGCAGGCACTCAGCCAGAAGCTTGCCCTGCAAACGAGCCTGCAAAGCGCTTTCCAGCGCTTCATCGAAGCCGGTACTCACCACATCCTCGATTTTGTCTGTCCCGGCAGCAAGGACCACCATCACGGCTCCTTCGCCATCCAGCACACGGCTGGTTAGTTCGGCCAGATGCTGCATAACCACCTGTGAGGTCTCCCCCGGCTGAGCAGAAACTTCGCTCGAAACAAGACTTTCTGCCATGACAAGCAGGGCATCCAGAGCGGAATGGGTGCGACGCTCTAATTTACGCCGGGCCGTCACATCGTGCGCAACCATGATCGCACCGCTAATCCCCCCATCCTCTGTTGAGAGCGGCGTCCCTGTCACACTCAACTCCATCTCACGACCATGATCGCGCCGCAAACGAACATCAGTGGCGTTGGCACCAGTCAGGTTTTCACCTTGCATCAAGCGTGCTTCTGGCTGCTGCGCAGGTAAAAGCGGCTGCCCCTGTTCATTCACAAATGGAAATGGTGAGATAAATAACCGCTCGTTCAACGAACCCGTCGAAACACCCAGAAACTCACGTGCC
>DASSXK010000694.1:0-3856 GCA_035703945.1 Ktedonobacteraceae bacterium
GTGCCTGTGGGAGTCGTAGTAGTATTCGTAATCGCCGTTTGGGTGGGAACGGGTGTGTTGTTATTGCCTGTCTGATTTTGATTTTGATTGCGTGTCCTAAAGAAAAAGACGGACCCGATAATCACAAGAATCAAGAGGAGCAAAAGAAAGATAAGTCCCCCGCGCCTTTTTCGCTTTGGTGCTTGAGCATAGGCAGGTACAGGCACAAAGGGTGCTTGCTGGACGGGAAACGATCCTCTTTGCTGATTCTGCATCAGTTGATTGTTCGGGGAGGAAGAGGGCAATGAGGCATAAGTAGGTGCATCGGGTGAACTGGGAGAGTAATTAGGCCCGGAATTATACTGCGTATGAGGCGGATTCCCCGCATAGGGCTGATTTCCAACAGACGGCTTAGGAAAGGTAGGCGGTGGCGGTGGGGGCAGCATCGTTTGAGCTTCCTCGTGTGTGGCATAGATATCGTCAGCGCGCGAGGTCTGGGCCGAGCTTAGCGATGCTCCATTGAGATCTTGAACAGCCCCACAATTCGGGCAGAAACGAGCATCGCCTTCGATGGATGAGTGGCATTGCGAGCAAACACGTGGAGCTATCTGTGACATAGTTGAATGACTCCTTATTAAGTTACTCGATTACGTTCCTCAAAACTAATTATCGCCTGATTTATAAAGACTATAGACTTAGTATAAGTCAGGATCAGGTAAAATAGTAGTTAGAACTTCGCACCCTGCCTATGAAGTAGCTCATAGTCGGCTCTCAGGAGGCACCCAAACGCAAAAAGTAGGGCATACAAAAGAAAACGCCCCGGCTATAACCGAGGCGTTTATTATCAGAGCAAGCTTGCTAAAAGCAGGTCAAAAAATGCCCTACGGCAACTGGAATGTGACCTGTGACGGGTCAATACCTTCTGCCGGTTGGGCCAGCAAGACCAGCGTCGCCGTTGTTGAATCCAGAGGGGCCTGGAACACGACAGTACCTGTCGTCCCATGGCGACCCTGCGCAAACGAGATTGGAAGCGTCGTCGTTACAGGCGCATTCAATCCATTCGTCGATTTCAAACGCATGTAGTCAAAAGGCGAGCCTGGGATGGCCGTCTGCGCCAGCGTATTATCGACCGAGATATCAAGGGCCAGAAAATGCATGCCCTTATCAGCCTGCTTACCAGGAATCGAATAGCTGCTTGTCACACCTATGACGGAATACGTCAATCCCTGCTGAAGATAGGCTACGGCAACACCGTTTAGCTTACCAGATTTAGGCTGATATTTCGCCAGGCTGGCCTGCCCGTTCCCTGATAGCGGTAAGTCCATTTGGGCTTCATGCTCGGTTCCAAACCGAAACGTCAACTGGCTTAACTTTGTACTGCTGGGGACGGCGAAATCCACAAAACTCTTCTGGGTCACGCCCGGCGCGACGCCACCTTTGGCTTTGGCGTAAATCGGCGAAATGACTTTCCCATCAGGCAACACGAGATGAGCACTCTGACTATACAGAAAACTTACCGTTTCTTTCAGGTTATTTTGCTCTTGTATATTCAGGCGAAGCATGCCATCGGTTTTTGTATTGGGATCGTCCGCAAAATTATCCGATTTCTGAGCAGTCAGCACGGTAATATTAACCCCGGCATACGTCAATGTGCTATTAAGCGGGCTCGTTGTAATCGGCGTCTGGGTCACATTTGCATTACCACCCTGAACCGGCAGGCTAATGATATTTAAGGAAAATAGAACGATGCCGACCAGCAGTAGCACAACTATTGCGGCCACAATTCCAATCAGCGCCCCTCTCCTTGAGCGCTTTTGAGGTCGCCCCGGTGCCGGAATGTTCGGTGTCAGACTGGTTGGTGCATCTTCAATAAAACCAGGTTGCGATGGATGGCCTGGCTGTATACCAGGTGCGGATGGACCTGGAGCATATCCCTGTTCAGGCAGAAAGCCCGGCTGCGATGAGCGTGCCGGACTTGGAGATTGCTCGAACCAGGCTGGTGGCGCATCCGAAAATCCGGATTGCGATGGAGGCCCCGACTGCTGAGAGGGTTGCCCTGACCGTGGCGGCGCATCCGGAAAGCCCGACTGCGATGGAGACCCCTGCTGCTGATAGGGTTGCCCTGATCGTGGTGGCGCATCCGGAAAGTCAAGTTGTGAAGGTCGCCCTGATCTCGGTTCCGAAGGTGGTGGCTCGACAGGAAAACCCGATTGCGAAGGCCGCCTTGGAAACGAAGGCTCATCCGAAAATCCGGGCTGTGAAGGCCGCCTTGGAAACGAGGGCTCATCTGAAAATCCAGACAGCGAGGGTCGACCTGATCCTGGTCTCGAAGGTGGTGGCTCGATTGGGAAGCCCGGCTGCGAAGATCGTCCTGAAGAAAATCCGGGCTGCGAAGGATTACGTGGAGATGGCGACCGTGGCGACTCCGGCTCATGGTTCCATCCTTGATTATCCTTAAAAGAAGGCTGAGAGATAGGTGGACCTCCTTCGGCCTCTGAATTCACTAATTGTAATCCACAATTGGCACAGATGCGCCGGCCTTCAGGGGGCGCGCCGCAGCGTGGACAGAATCGGGGTAGTGTCTGTGCCATAGTTGTCTCTCCTTAATTATACTTATCTTTTACATTCGGTTGGTTATCTCTATTAATTTATAAGTCACGGGTCCTATTGTAGCATTATCGTAAATGTAAATCTATGTTACAGGCCACATTTTAAAGAAGGATACCAGCGTTAACAGACTTGTAAATACAAATGCTTCCTGTAACCCCATCAGACTCTTATGCAGGATTACAGGAAGCAAGAGGAACACTTCTAGCGACGCAACAATTGCGCGAGGTGTTGATAGACTGACGCCAGATTTGGCGACCCAAGGCCTGTTGTATAATCCCAACCCGGTCCAGCCCGGAAATGAAGGTTGGTACCACTGGTGATGTCATTGTAAGGCGAGCCACCAGCCTGAGCATCATAGAAGAGGCGGGGAGAGTAGGTAAACTTTCCGGTGTCCTTCATCAGGCCCTGATTCATCAGAACCATTCCGGCAGCCCAGATAGGCGCGGCCGCACTGGTGCCGCTTGCTCCTCCCCACTGACCGTTGTAGTAGATTGCCAGAGCATAGGCGACCGCCGAAATGTCCGGTACCTGTCTGCCACCCGTGGAGGCCGAGTTTTGCACACCATTGCCAGTCTGCCAACCAGGATGACCAAAGACCTGACTGTTCCCTCCACCTGTTCCCCAGCGATTCTTACAACTGAAAGGATTTGAGCCGCTCGACCAGGCTGTTTCATTTGTCCGGTTCCCGTTACCATCCACCTGAAGAGTCGTTCCACCAACCGCCGTAGCCCAGGGATCGCTGGCCGGAAAACTGACAGAGAGGTGCCCGAAGCGTTGATCCGCGAACGCACCACAGTCTCCACTGGCCACAAAAACGGTCATATGCTCGCTTTGATTCAGAATTTGCAAACTCTGATCGATTGCTCGCATCGCTTGTGAAGAGACCTGATCTTCACCGGCTCCCAGGCTGATACTGACGACCTGCCCGGAGGAGACATTGTTGGTGTTATCGTTGATAATCTGTTGCAGTTCATCGTTCACATTGGTCCAGATGTCCCCGCTGGTGTTATCGTCTGTCTCATAGACATTAATGTTTGATGAACGAGCCAGGCCAGCAACCATCTGAATATCCAACGTGTTTTCACCAAGCGAACTTGTAGGAGCACCATCCACATCGGTAAATTGCACCTGACCCTGAAAATTTACACAATCCAGATAATTCTGCACATCGTTGCTATCGGCAGCATCAATCTCCACAAGGTTGACGGTCATATTTTCCCCGTGCAGGCCACGATTCCAGAGCTGATCGTAGCCATAGGCATGCTCA
>DASSXK010000011.1:0-2842 GCA_035703945.1 Ktedonobacteraceae bacterium
ATCACATCAGCATTGTAACGCTGATAGATCGGCAATGATTGACGCGAAGGAACCAGAAAAGCCAGAAACTTCACCTTTCCAAGTAGATCGGGATGTTCTTCAAGCATCTGCGAATAGGCCTGGAAACCGCGTAAAATGTTCTTCGTTGGTTCGATGCGATCGACGCGCATAATCGTTTTTTCGCCCAGGAAAGGCTTCATTTTCTCTGCGGCCCGCCTGCCCGCGATACTCTGAACCACACGTCGTTCTTCAGTCACAGAGATAGAGATTGGATAGGCTCGTACCTGCGTACGATGGCCCTGCCACCAGATCGCGCCCTCTTCAAAATCTACAACAGCACCATCCAGCAACGTACGCGCACCCTCAAGGAAATTACGCGCATCACGTTCAGTCTGGAAACCGATAATATCATTTCCAGCCAGGCCACTATAAATGTCCTGGGTAATATTGCTAGGTAAAAAGTGCCAGCAACGCACATCAGGCCAGGGAATATGGATAAATTGCTGCATTACGACGGAAGGATGACGCTCACGAATAATTGCCGGGGCTAAGTACAATTGATAATCATGAAGCATTACAACCGGAACGGTATCTTCACGCTCAATTTCATCACAAACCGCTTCAGCAATCGCGCGATTCGCAACTTTGTAGCCGGTCTCCCAGGCATCCTGGATACGCCGATTGGCGACCAGATCCTCATTAGGATTAAAGAGGTAATGCTGGAGAAACCAGAGCACCTGATTACTGATCTTCTCATAATGCTTGCGATAAGCAGTTTTAGGAACTGCGACATAATGGAGTTGCATATCTTGACCGCGCAAAGGTGATTCGAGTAAACCACCACTCTGCTGAGCGTCCTTGATTACCTGACGATCACCCTCGGTCATTGCCATCGCAACCCATGTCACTTCCATCTGATTACCTGCATCAATCAAAGCTGTTACCAGGCCACCAGCCCCGCGCCGATGCTTAAGCGTCTTATCCTGCGTCAGGTAGAACTCCACAGGCCCCCGATTGGTAGCAATAATCAAACGGTTGGCGTGTATCGGCTTCGGAGGCGTAGTACGCATCGGAATCTGCGTGGACATGTATTGATCCTTTCTGAATAGTTGCAACCCGGGCGGTAACAACAGGCATTCCTTGCTCTTCTCGTGCCTTAATTACATTGCGTCACATATCAAAGCGTCACAAGGAGATAAAATGACAAGGTTTGAAAAAAATCGCTACAAGAAGAGAACTTAGCACATCAAGATGCGCGGCAAAACACCCGATCCTATTTTACCATATTTACGCAAAAGTAGGGGTCTCTTGCTTGCATAAAGCAGATAAATATATACTTTTTATCGTGAAAAATACCCACTTTATAGTCACAATATCCCATTTATGTATACGTATAAATGCGCAAAAACGTTGATAAAGAAGATAGAAAGAGCGTAATCCTCAAGTTTAAGAATCGCTCAAATATGCTTTTTAATCGAGTATCTATCAACTAACATGCTTTGCTTATGCAGCTAATCGAAAGTTCATCTGCCTGATATATAGAAACATGCTTAGATCTGAAATGCGAAATTTTCAGCAGCGGCTAGCGAGGCTAGCTAGCTCATGCGCGCCGTTACGCTCTTGTCAAGAGAAATCTCAACAGTACCTTAGTACCTTATTCATGGCTTAGGGAACTTTAAAGCGTTAAGATTGAGTAGGAATACAAGCATCCTGTATCTCTATGACCCATAATTACCGATCTCAGATCAAAACTTGCAGTTGTTAAATTTTTCATGTTAGAATTTGCCGAAGCTTAAATTTAGATAATGAATTAGACGTCCTGTCGGACCAGCGGCGGAGTCGAGAGGAGCGCATGTTGAAAGTGAAATCAGACCGAAATTGGTTCTGGCGCATTGTGGACTTTATTAATCCATTGCGTGATCCTAGCCTAACCGTAGCTGCCGTACTGACCTTTATTGAAGAGATCGGCCAACACGATGCCTGGTACTGGATAGTCGCCATCTTGCTGGTCTATTGGCTGGCAGTACGAGGCGTGGTCTGGCTTGTAGTAAATTTTACCTTTGCGGCAGTATTTATCTCTAGAAGAATCTGGTGGGGAATCAAGCACCCGCATCTGGCCTGGCGCATTATGGATGCAATTGGACACGAAGAGATCGTCATTGGTGGCATCCCAGCCCTTTCCGATGGAATGCTCCTCCCCGATGGGTCATCTATGATGATGGGGGCCAATGGTTTCCAGGTTATCGGTGAGCTACCCGCCGGAACTGAAGTGCCGATGCTGGGTATGCCCGGAGGTCAGATGACCCCCGATTTCGCCACCTTACATGGCAACACAGGGATGCTTCCCAATCTGTTTGGTGGGCAACAGATGAATTTCCCTCAGAATGGGAACAATGGTTTTGTCAGCCAGCAATCAACCGATGGCTTCCAACAGCCTTTCTCACAGCGTAGCGCTGAAGAGCAAGAGCGCCTGCAACAACAAATCAGTGCCTATACTCGCCTGTTGGATGACTGGATTCAATTTACAGAAGAGAAATGGCGCACAGTCAGCGATAGCCAACTGGGTTGGAAACCCCTGCGTGGCCGTTGGGGAAACTGGGATGATATTTTCCAGGATGCCTACGCGGCAAAAACATCCGATCCAATGGCTCGCGCCGCCCAGCTCGCTGGTGAAGCCACCGCCCGTCGTTATGACACATCGAAAGAAAAAGGATCTGCGGCATCTGCCGTGGCCTGTTTCATGCGTGATATGATGACGCTACGTCAAGGCTTCGAGATGATCCAGACTCCAGGTGATGGGTTGAATGAGACCCCGAACAATCAGCCTGCGATGCAGGGTTCG
>DASSXK010000230.1:0-3624 GCA_035703945.1 Ktedonobacteraceae bacterium
GATCAGCCCATCAGGCTGGCCGCTTTTCTCCCGCGCCTCTTTAAGCTGAAAAACCGCCACAGTTGATGAAATGGTATCCAGCAGTAACCCCGCTTCATAATAGAGGAGATGGCGCCAGTGATCTTGCTCAATCCCCTGCATATCGCCCTCTTGCTGGTTTTCCGATTTCACATCTCTAGTAGCTTCAACAGTAGCTAACTCACGCAAATCGGTCAATGCAGATAGGAAAAGCCGCCCACTGCCAGTGTTAACATCCAGAAAATGAGGATCTCCACTAATATGCAAGGCAAAATGCGAAAGCGATTGAAACGCTGGAGGTACAGGTAGTTGATTAAGAGCCTCTGTGACCAATTTGAGTATCTGTAATATCTGTTCCTGTATCTCAGAAGAGGCATTTTTGTATTGGCGAAAGTGCGTAGCCCCGCCATGTTTTCCATAGATCAGCCAGGCCCGTCCAGGAGAGTCGAGAGGAAGAATCTCAATCAACTCATCGAGTTTTCGCTCAAATACCTGTTGGGACTGGATTTTCTGCTCTTTCTGTTGTGGTCTGGTAATATGCTCATATTCTGGAAAAATCGCTTGCAATAAGGCTGGCAGTTCGCAGCCAAAGCTGCTCTTTAGTGCTTGTTGAAAATCCGTCAGACGCACCGATACGCCGGCCGATGCTGAGAGCGGCTTGCTGAGGAAACGCGCAATTTCTTGCCGCTCTTCTGGCGTAGATGTAGAAAGAACGATCCGCCCCCCGATCCGACCCTGCTCGATATATTTTTTATAGAGCGCCGACATCAAGCGCGTCCAGACAGGTCGCTTAAAAAAGGCAGTCGCTTTTTGGATGTGTGACGGAGGTAGTGCTTGCTGGCTCATTGAGCGCCCCGCACTTCTTTGGCGATGGCGGGATTATTACTCCAGAACGAGGGAAAACCCGCAGCCAGTTCCTCATCCTTCCGGCAAAACATTGTGTATTTCACGCAGGCAGGCAACTCGGTTCCTTCGCCTGTGACGCGTGGTCCGGTCATAATCCATTGGAAGTTTTGCAGGGCCAGAAAATTGAGCAGCTTTCTCGTATTGATGATGCTGACTTTCTCGAACGCTTCGTCTAAAGAGATAAGGCGCGGTGCACCATTCCCGGCCCTCTCATAAAGCGCGGAAAGTGCCGTGAAGAAGGGGATATACAAGGCGATATACTGTTCTGCTCCGCTGCCTGTGCGGAGAAATTTATCCGTCAGATGGTGAACAGTTTCATCCGGGCGCACCATATCAATTTCAAATTGAAACCAGCGGCGATAGTCGAGAATATTCAGCAAGGTTTCCGTAAATGTTGCGGTATCGGTCGTTTGTTGGGCACGCTGGCTTTGGATCTCCTGCTTGAAGGCCTCAACAAGCTTTTCAATTTCTTCCTGATTAAAGGTTTCGGCCTGCCGGCGTAAGACATTGCGATAGAGGGCCAGATTGCTCCCCGCACGTTGAGGATCATATGGTCTGATCACCCATTTTAAGCGATAACGAGCATCCATAAACGGCGAGCCTGCCAGGATGGCATTCATGCGCCCAACCCAGGCTTCGGCGTCTGTCAAGCGCGTGCCGACCGTGTTGGCCATTTCTTTCAGAAGAAAATTCTGAAAAAGCTCGTACTCTTTCGCCTCCAGCAACTGTTCTTGCAGGCGAATCTCCTCAAGTAAACGCTCCAATAATTCATAGGCATTGATTTCATCGGCATTGGTAAAACGCACAATATACGCGTCATCAAAATGAGGTCCATATTCGTGCAATAAGCTGCTGACTTCGGTGAAGGCATTCGTAAGTTCAGCGCGCGTTTTCGTAATAGATTTATCCAGTTCTGCTTTAAGCGCAGTATATGCGTCAGACCCTGCTTCTAAGGCTTGCCCCAGAACCTGTTGTAAGATTTTCGGACTCATGGCGCTTTCAGCTATCTGCCTCTGGATATCAACCAGCATGTCCACTGGATAGGAGGAGAGAAGCGTCAGGAATGTTTGCTGGTTATTCCCATACTGTTTTTCAAGCTGAATTTGCTCCGTTGCTAATTTCGCATAGTTTTCTCGATGACCTTCCAGCAAGGTCTCCGTACGGGTCACATCAGAATGAGCCGTTTGTAGATCATGAGGCAGGTCGCTCTGGCGCCGTTGCCAGGTCGCGAGTTGCTCCTGGAGGCGAGCTAATTGAGCGCCTCCGGCTTCCCGTGCCACTTCCTCCAAAGTTGTAAGTCGTGACCGAACACGTGTAAAGGTATGCTCATCTCGCTGCTGAGAAAGCATCGCTTTGCGCTCTTCGCTGTTATCCTGAAGCAATTGATGTTGGGCCCGCTTATATCCCCTCCAGGTTTCACGGACATTGTTCAAATAGACGATTAGCGTTTTGTGCTCACTTTTCAAGCGCTGGACCACCTCGTGCGCCTTCTCAACTTTGGCTGGATCAGTCGTAAAGATCAGGGTATGCCTGGCCTCTATTCCCAGACGTAGTCTGAGCTCTTGCAACCGCTGTCCCAGGTCCCGGGCCGCTTCTTGCGCTCGTTTATATTCTGCCTCTGCCCGCTTCAAACTTTCTAAGGCCGCCTGCAAGGTTGCACTGAGTTCGACGATATTATTGCTCGCTAACAGCGTCATCAATTGCCTATCCAGATCACTGAGAGCCTGCTTCTCCTGACCAAGTTGCTCAATCGTAGCCGTTAAACGCTCCAATTCTTGAGCCAGCAGTGCTTCCTGATCTTGCAACCGCGCCAGCTCCTGTTGCTGGGCCCGGACACGCGTCGCTTTGCCGATACAGCGTGCCTCACCCGTTCCGACCGTGCCAGCAAGCAAACCATGCATCCAGCTATTCATGTTTTCTTGAGAAGCAGGGGAAGTTTGCAGGCGCTCTAACAAGCTGTTTGCAGCCTCGCTCCAGGCGGAAGCCTTTTCCCCAGGGCTTTCACCCAGGGCCGGATCAACACGTAATGAATGTGTCAACGCCAGTAAAAACTGGTTGGCGCTCGGCTCAGCACTGAGGCGTTGCCAATCGAGCCGGCAATCATTGAGTCCATGAGCCGCACAGCAGGCGTCCATAGCAGCAATCGCCTCGGGAAGCACAACCAGCGCATCTAAAAGACCGGCATCGGCCAGAGCCTGCTCAATCCCCCCGGCCAGAGGTGATTGACTATCGACCTCTTCCGCAAAATCGACGAGCATATAGAAAGGGAAAGCCTGGATATTTTCTTCGGCCAGATAAGCGCGTGCCTGCTGCCGGTGCAGAGCACGCTCAGGCACAAACTCTGGCTTCAGCAACTGCTGCCGATAGGCCTCTTGCAGACGTTCTCGCTCCTTCAACTTTGCTCCCTGGTCTCCGTGAGCACGTTTCAGGAGTAGCTCCAAACCTTGCTGCTCTTTATTTATCCCCACCTGAATCTCTTGCATTGCCTCGACGTACATCCGCTGAACTTTTGCCAGCGCCGGTACGCTCTCGGCAGGACGCAATTGCGTATTCCAGGTCAGAACTGCTTGCTCGCTGGATGGGATCAGTGCAGCCCAGCGCGTCTCTTCGAGCGCAAGTTCAAGCTGATCAACCAGATTTTGTTGGGCCAGACAAACGTCAACGCGTTTGCTCTCGAATCCTCTGGTCAATTCATCAACT
>DASSXK010000250.1:0-2544 GCA_035703945.1 Ktedonobacteraceae bacterium
CCGTTTGTGTTGCAGCCGCCTCAGCGTGGCGGTGGCTACTATATTGGTTTGATGAAGCTCTGGCTCTCGGCTGGCTTTACCCCAAATGTTGTTCAGGAAGTGACCGAAATGCATACAATTGTTAGCCTCGTTGCCGCCGGAATCGGTGTCTCCCTGGTACCGCTCTCCACCAGGAATATACGCAGCGAGGGGGTCGTCTACCGTGAACTGGAGGGAACGACTGCTCAGGCCAGTCTGGCTGTGGCCTGGCGTCGAGATCGCCATTCAACCCTTGTGGAAAACTTCTTGGAGGTTGCCCGCGAGTCCGCCAGCCAACTGGAGTAACCGCGCTTTACCAGAGGAGAAAGCAGGCATGGATAGCGAACTCTGTCTCATGATGCTGAATACGCAATAATAGCCACAGGCGAAAATAGCAAATAACCTCTTTTTAATCCGATTGTGGTAATGTAGATATGCCAGATCCTTTTGCAGCAACAAAGCTGTAGATAGCTGTAAAGCACTCTTAAGGAGTCAGTACATGAACAGGCGTACACAGGTTGGAATTATCGGCGCAGGCCCGGCCGGGTTATTATTGTCGCTTCTCCTGGCCCGAGAAGGAATTGACTCGGTCGTGTTGGAGAATCGCAGCCGAGACCAGATCGAATCGACGATACGCGCCGGAGTCCTCGAACAAAACACAGTCGATCTGCTAACTGAACTGGGCCTGGATACGCGCATGAAGCGCGAAGGGTCCGTTCATCACGGGATTGAGCTTCGCTTCGATGGCGAGGGCCATCGGATTGATATGTTTGAGTTGACAAATGGCCGTGCAATCACGCTCTACCCCCAGCATGAAGTCATCAAGGATTTCGTGGCGGCCTGTCTGAATGAGCAGATTCCTGTCCTGTTCAATGTGGCGGATGTTCGTTTAGAGGATATTGCCTCGAACCATCCTCGTCTGTCTTTTACCCATGAGGGGCAGCATGTTGAGCTGGATTGTGACTTTATTGCAGGCTGCGACGGCTTTCATGGGGTCTCACGCCCCTCAATTCCTGAAGAGAAGTTGCGGGTCTATTCACAGCTTTACCCCTTTGGCTGGCTTGGCATCCTGCTGGAGGCCCCACCCTCGGCAAGTGAATTGATCTATGCCTATTCCGAACGAGGGTTTGCCCTGGTCAGCACACGCTCGCCTGAACTGCAACGTCTGTATATCCAGTGCGACCCCAACGACGATATCGCGAACTGGTCCGATCAGATGATCCTCGAAGAATTGCGGCTTCGTCTGGCAACAAAGGATAACTGGCAACTGCTGGAAGGACCCGTTATCCAGAAAAGTATCCTGGCAATGCGCAGTTTTGTCGTCGATCCGATGCAATATGGCCGGCTATTCCTGGCCGGTGATGCCGCTCATATTGTGCCACCGACCGGTGCCAAGGGCTTGAATCTGGCTGTTGCCGATGTGCTGCATCTCTCGCGCGGACTCATTGACTATTTTAAACATGGGCAGATGGAACGTCTGGAAAGTTACTCGCAAACCTGCTTGCGGCGTGTCTGGCGGGCTGAACATTTTGCCTGGTGGATGACCTCGATGCTGCACCGCTTCCCTGATGATGATGCCTTTCGCCAGCGTATGCAACGGGCTCAACTTGAGTATACAGTTAGCTCGCGTGCGGCCGCTATGGGTCTGGCTGAGAATTATGCAGGCCTGCCATTTGACTGGTAGCCTTTTATTGAAACTTCTCCAATTTGATTGCAAAAATGTTTCCGCTTTTTACAACCCCATTAAGAAGCTACATATGTAACATTTCAGGAGAAGCTACATATCTAGCAAATCAAAGCAAATTTGAGCAATTTCTAGAAAACAGCGAAAAACAGCGAAAAAACACTTGACAGGTAGATAAAAGATTGTGTATATTTAATCCAGACAAAGAACTTGACAAACAACAAAGAACTTGTGATTAGTAATGCTCTCTGGAAGGAGTAGAACAATGGCACAGTTGATGAACCACGCCGTTCACGTGCGTATCAATGGACGCAGCGAAGAGTGTACCCTGGCTATGCTCAATCTGAGCTCTACTGCCACAGATGAGCAGCTTAAACAAGCTATCACAGGTCATTTAGACCTCTCAGTGGGCTCCCTCGCCAATCACGTGGTCGTCCGGACCAGTCAGGCAATTATCGTTCGCCCCGAGGCGATTTACGGGTAGTCCTTAGCCGCGAACGAGCGGCGTTACTGACTGATAATCAAAGGATGTCCTTGCAGTCAGTTTTAATCATCAGAATAAGAAACACCTGGGATGCGCTCTAACGGAATGAGCTTACAAACTTTTCATCTGACATTCGCGAGTTCGAATCTCGTCACCTCCTTAAATGGAGGTGTAGCCAAGTGGTAAGGCCTCAGGCTTGTTTTCACGGCCCATTTGACTTGCGCGTCCCATGCTTATTTGATAAAGTAAATTCATAAAAAAATAGATGGTTGTGCCTGAATCAAGAAGGGAATCGTAGAACAACAATGGAACGCGAACGTTTAGTGGAAGCTATTCAACTCCGTGAAGAGGGGCGGGC
>DASSXK010000112.1:0-3284 GCA_035703945.1 Ktedonobacteraceae bacterium
TGAGTGTTGGCATGAGATATGGATTGGTAGCATTTTCTTTGTCTTGCCGTTCGCGACGATCAAGAAAAAGAAACGGGGATAACCCCGCTTCCTATCAGGATACTATTACAAGACACTTCACAACGGCGCTCTCGCGCCTACTGAATGCTTTGCAAGCAGGCAACTTTCAAAGCACCCTGTTTGGAGCGGTGCTGGTAACACTGTTGCTAGCTTCTCAAGCGCATTCAGTCAATGAAGTGAATGGCTTGCTGATACCTTTAACTCTGTGCCGATATTTATGATGCGGCTTCTGTTTTCACAACTTCGTTCCACTGGCGAAGAGGTTCAATATCTGAAAAATGGGGGATATCTGCATAAATTTCCTGGCCATGTTGCGCCAGGGCGGCACCGAATCCTTCGCCAGACTTGACCCAGAAATAAGCCACACCCAGAAAGGCCGGGGCCGGAGCACCCGGCGAAGCAAGAGGTTTCTGGACTTCAAATCTGACGCAATTCTCGCCAAGCAAGCGGGCAAATAGTAGAACATGCTTGTTGGCAAAGTAATCAAAATCGAATCGACGGCCTTCCTGGGCAGGGTAAGCAACCGATGCACAGAACATACTACCATACTCCTTTTCAATTCGCTCATCAGACGTTTAACCACAAGAAATTGAGTGATAGGGGAAATAGCGGCCCAGCAATTATGCTCAGGCCGGTAAATTAATCACTTGATCATTATAGCATGATTAACAGGGAAAACTTCTCCAATATTGCGCTATTCGCACTATGCACGTAGAAATAGCCTATGCCTGGAGAAAAGACTGGTAAGCGGTCAATCCTCATTGAAAAGGGTTATCGCCTACGAAAAAAAAAGAAAAGCGGTCAGCAACACTTGTATAACAGTGTCGCTGACCGCTCGCTCAACGGATTGGGCAACTAACTAGCCCATGTACTTGTCGAACCAGCCCAGGATGAAACCCAGGCGCTCCTTACGAAGCTTTGGATGTCCGCCACGGGAGAGGCCGTGGCTTTGACCCTCGAAGCGCACATACTGGACCTCACGGCCCAGGTATTTGAGGGTCGCAAACAGTTGGTCCGCTTGCTCGATGTGACAACGGAGATCTTGCTCGCTGTGCAGAATCAAAAGCGGGGTGTGGATGTTTTTGGCAAAAGTGATCGGTGAATGCTCGGCGTAGACCTCAGGATTATCCCAGGGGGTGGCCTGGAAGTCGTCCTTAGCGAAGGCATAGCCGAAGTCGCTGCTACCAAAGAACGAAGAGAGGTTGGTGACGCTACGCAGGGTTACAGCCGCTTTGAAGCGATCGGACTTACCAACAAGCCAATTGGTCATAAAGCCACCGTAGCTGCCACCGGTGACACCGACACGGTTCTCGTCGATGTAGCCCTTCGCCAGGAGGGCATCCACCCCGGCCAGAATATCAAGCGAGTCCTTTGTACCCCAGTCGCCACGGACAGCCAGGGCGAAGTCTCGTCCATAGCCGCTGCTACCACGGGGATTGGTGAAGAGCACGACATAGCCTTTGGCCGCCATGACCTGCATCTCGTGGAAGAAGCCATAGCCGAACTGTGTGTGGGGTCCGCCGTGAATCTCGACAATCAAGGGATATTTTCTGGAAGGATCGAAGTCGTGAGGCTTGAGAATCCAACCCTCCATTGGCCAGCCTTCCGCGCCGGTGTAGAGCAGTTGCTCAGGAGCTGACAGGTTCAGTTCACTCTCCAACTCCTGGTTGAAGTTTGTTAACTTTCGCTGTTCGCCTGACTGGGCAACATTTACGACGAAGATCTCAGGGAAGGTCGTCGCGGTACCGATTGCAACGGCAAACTTCTGGACGCTGCGATCGGCACTGAAATCGCGCACATGCAGATTAGCGGGAGTCAGGGTCTCTGGCTCCTTGACTGCTCCTGTAACGGGTACAGCGTAGAGGCGTGTGGCACCATGATACATGCCAAGCGCGTAGAGCGTCTTGCCATCCTCGGACCAGACGGGCGCAGGGGTAAGATGCTCGTCACCCATATCGCTGTTCGTAAAATCGGTGAAAGAGATGTCAGAGGCTTCGGTCAGATTGGTGGCCTGCGAGCCTTCAGGTGCCTCGGCCGAAATCGTGTAAAGGCTGGTATGGCCTGCCGAACCAAACTTGATCGCACCAGGAGCGGCCAGGGTCTTGCCATCGCGAGACCAGCCTGGGGCACCGAAGCTAACGTTGCCATCGGTCAGGCAACGGAGGGTGCCGGGTTTGCCCTGCTCGATTGCCAGGGTATAAATATCGTCTGCGGGGAAGCTCCAACGATCCTCCTGGCGGCTGGACGTAAAGGCCAGACTGGAGCCATCGGGCGACCAGGCCGGGCTACTATCGTTCCAATCGCCCTGGGTCAACTGGAGGGGAATAGCGGTAACAGGCGCTTCCAGGCTGAGCAAGTAGAGATGTTGGCGCTCCTGATAGGTAAAACCAGCACCATCCAGGCGATACCAGAGATTGTCAATCACACGAGCCTGGGGGATGGGCTTGCCATCCGGCGTCTCCTCGACTTCGGGAGAGGTGTTACCGCTGAAGGCCAACAATTTGCTATCCGGCGACCATGTCGGTTGGCTGGCGCCATCGCGCAAAAAGGTCAACTGGCGAGCTTCACCGCCGGAGGTTGAAATAACCCAGATCTGCGGCTTACCCTTGCCAAGCTTCTTCAGGTCCTTCTGCTCTTCCTCGCTGAACGCGGTGTAATCACCCTCGCGTTCGGAAACAAAGGCCAGCCAGCGTCCATCAGGCGACCAGGCCGGGCTACCAGCATTGGCCGTTCCCGAAGTAAACCGCTGGGGGTCTCCACCATCGGCGGGCGTAATCCAGATCGAGGAACGATAGGAGTGCAAACGTTCGTCAATCGTTGTCACAACGCTGGCAACTTGCTTGCCGTCCGGCGAAATACGCGGTCGCCCAACAAATTTGATACGATAGAGGTCGTCAATAGTGATTGATCTTGACATAGAATCATCCTTTTCCAGGCTATTTAACCTCAAGTGCAAGTTTTCCCGTCGCCGTGTGGTGGCAAAGGGAAGAAGGCGGAAAGGCCAGGGTCAAACCCGGCCCCTGCCAGGGGTTTCGCCCCTGGACCCCACTTGCACATCAAGTTACTTATCATCCAGCCAGCAACATCGCTGGCCACAAGGACTACATGGTAATACGTTTGCACGATGCACTAACACACAGAAAAAAATGAGTTATTCCAGATTCACTGTCTGTTTAATTGTACCGGCTCGTTCGGAGCGGACAACCAGTTCCACATGTGAGCCG
>DASSXK010000242.1:0-10914 GCA_035703945.1 Ktedonobacteraceae bacterium
TATTAATACTAAGCTATTGTGATTAGTAAAAGAAAGGCCATTGCGATGAAAGTAAAGGCTATTAGCGATAATCTTTTCCAATTGACACATTTAGGCGCGGTTAACTGTTATCTGGTACGTGAGCCGGATGGTTTCACATTGATCGATACTTCCTGGCCGTCGAGTCAGGCCAGGGCTATCATGAGTGAAGCCCAGAAATTGGGAACCCCGATTGTGCGTATCCTGCTGACACATGCTCACAGTGATCACGTCGGGTCATTGGATGCCCTGCATGCCATTTTGCCAGATGTGCCAGTGGGGATCGGGCAGCGCGATGCCCGCTTGCTTGCTGGTGATCTGACGCTGGAGCCTTCGGAGCCGCAAGGGGGCAAAAAGCCTGTGGCCTATACCTGTAAAACAAAACCAAATCTGCTGCTCGATGAGGGTGATCGTGTTGGCTCGCTTGAGGTTGTGGTCTCTCCGGGTCATTCCCCTGGTCATATCGCTTTCCTGGATACGCGGGATCGCTCCTTGATTGCAGGAGATGCTTTCCAGACGCTGGGTGGCGTTGCCGTTTCGGGCACGTATGTTCCGCTCTTTCCTTTGCCAGCGATAGCATCCTGGAACAGTGAGTTATGCCTGATAAGTGCTCGCAAGTTGCTGGCGCTGCAACCGTCGCTGCTGGTCGTCGGACATGGCAGGGCGCTTGCTAATCCACAGATGGCGATGGAGCAGGCTATCAAGGTGCTGGACAAATCACTGCATAAAGCGGTAGAAACGAAACCGCATGTCGCATAGGGCTGGTCTTGATAAGACTGTGATTGTAGAGGCAGCGGCGAGATTGGTGGATGAAGAGGGAGTGGAGCAACTGACATTGGGACGGCTTGCTGAACGCCTGGGAGTGCGTACGCCGTCTCTCTATAATCACGTCGCAGGACTGCCCGGATTGAAGCATGAGCTGGCTCTGTACTGCCTGCGCGATCTGCTTGGATTTATCTCGCGATCCGCGATCGGGAAATCGCGTTCGGACGCGATCTTTGCCTTTGCTCATGCCTACCTGACCTACGCCAGGGAGAGGCCTGGACGTTACTCGTTTACTATCTCACCCGATCCGGACGATCCGGAAGTGCAGGAGCTCGCCAGACAGAATGTTGAAGTTTCGCGAGCTATCCTGGCACCTTACAAACTGCCTGATGAGGAAACGATCCATGCGATCCGCAGTCTGCGCAGCATCGTCCACGGGTTCATCTTGCTGGATAAGGCCTCCGGTTTCAGAATGCCGGTCGATCCGAATGTCACGTTTGACTGGATGCTTCATTTGTTTATCGATGGACTGGAAAGGAAGGCCTCGTCATGACGGCAACTGTACTCAAAGGAACAAATCTGGCTGTCGCATTTTTTATCGAGCTTGTCGCGTTGGTTGCATTTGGCTATTGGGGCTTTGTGGTCGGCCAGGGAATTGTCGCGAAGATTGGACTTGGTATTGGCGTTCCATTGCTGGCTGTGGTCGTCTGGTCTATTCTGGGGGCACCACGTTCAAAACATCGGCTGCAAGGGGTCGGACTCTTGCTGCTGCGCCTGCTCGTCTTCGGCTCGGCGACCGTGGCCTTTTTCTTCGCGGGTAGTCCTGTGCTGGGTGTTGTGTTTGGGCTGGTCACGGCCATCAATCTCAGCTTGCTCTATGCCTGGGGACAATAATTGCAGCCCCTCTGGATGAAGGCATGCTCCATCCAGTAGTGATGCGTTTTGGCAACAACCGTGATGACGTTCTTGATCTCTTTCTCCAGTTGAAAATTGGGACCGGCTGGCAGATAGAGAACCTCCCCTTCGCGCCTGACACTGACATTCTCCACGACGATCGCACGCAGTAGCCAGAGCGCCATTTCTTCAGAATCGCAGCGCAGACCGATCCAGCCTGCTTGCGCACAGCGTTGTACTGGAAGCCCGGTGACCAGTCGCAGGCCGCGCTCAAGTTCCGTCAGCACGCCTTCGTATTTTTCCGGCTCCGCACGTATTTCATCGCTAGCGACCGGCTCCAACAAGCTGCCGCGATGAGATGGACCACCCGCAAGAGCGAGATCGCAGAATGAGGTCCACATCTGTTCCCAGGCCACCTCTCCTTGCTCGTTGTAGAGCATCGGAGCGGTTCCCATTGGGGCGGCACTGACCTCTTTGCCATCGCGATAACGGGGAGGGAGTAGATCGGGCAGCAGAGCAGGTGAGCACTGATCGCGTGGACCTGTGAAAGAAAGAAATACGGATGGCAACAGATGCCGCCAGTTTACTTCAGCGACCTGTCCACCTTCAATTGTAATCTCGCCAATGGGTTCGGAATTGGCTCCCCAGATGACATAAGTATCAGCCGCCAGCGCCAGAAAAAGCGCGGCAAATACAGATTTTCCATTGGTACGCCGCTCTAACACATCCGTATGAATGCGAGCCCATTCGCGATCCCTGGGACTCACATCGATCTGCTTCCCAAGCATCTCCGCGCGGGTATAAATAACCAGTGCTCCCACATCATCACCAATATCAAGGACAGCATGCTCGCTATGGACACGATCAACATATCGCTCGACCATCTCCAACGACCTCCTGAATAGTACGATGAGCGCGAAGCCCACCATCGGTTTCGTATAGTCAAAGAATACAGCAACCAGTGAAGACATATTCTGAAGAGTCGGTTACTGTATTGTGCCAGAGAGCAGGATGCTGGAAGCTGCTCTCTGGTTCACGTTCAGCTAAAAAGCTATTGTTAAATCTGTACGGTGGCGAACTCGAAGCCGCTGCGCGGAACCCCCAGGTAAGGGAAGACGGGCGGCGAGAGGTAGCGACCGGTGAGATCGGGATTCTGAATATCAGTCACCAGAGAAGCTGCGCCATCAGGGGTGTAACTTTTATCGACCAGCGGAATGGTTGCTCCTGCGATTGCACGCAGTTCGATTGTAAGCACATCATCGAAGACGCGTCGACCGTTCGGGAAGCCAGAAAGATCACCGCCCAGAATACCCAGGATACTTCCGCCATTCTCTTTCGATTTGGGGGGAATAGCCATATTCAGGCGCAAGAGGTCCGCTTGCGTGGTGCCCGTGTAGTTCTGGAAGCCAGCAATGATGCCAGATGGAATACCTGTGAGCAGAATCGCTAACAGATCGGCACGAGGTTTGGAGTAAGCCGCCAGGTTTGGGAAGACACCAGGATAAAGCACAGGCAGCAATTTTGCCAGTTCGGGGCTACTGACATACTTCGCGAACTCTGCATCGTTGCTTGGACTTTGTGTGTTCCACTTATCCTTCTTGCCCATCGGGGTGATAACTTCGTTGAAGAGGGGATTGCCAAGGCGCGAAACCTGCTGCCAGGCTCCGATCATCATATCTTGACCATCTTGAAGCATGCGTACCCGGCGTCGGCTTGCCGAGGCATAGACCCCGATAACCGCAAGAGCACTTGTAGCATCAGTTGGATTGGAGCCATCTCGCGTCAATTGCCTCTTGGGCACCTGAATCGCGATGGTGTGAACGTTAAGATCTTTTGTTGAATCGACACCCGGTGCCGCAGGAGTAGGAATCAGGTGAAGATTCTGGAACGGACGCAGATCGGCCAGATCGAAAGCTGCCCCCAGATCAACGTAGAAACCCTCCAGGCGCTGACCCGCAAAGACCTTTCCACCACCGGGCAGGCTGTGGACGGCTGCCTCTGCCAGGCTTGCGTAATTCGGGGTTGAGCGAGGACCAATGTTGCAGGGAGGTGAGGCCAGGTGGGTGCCCAGGACATCCTCATGACCGTACTTATCAACTTTACTTACGGAGTAAAACTGGCGACGATTGAAGTTTGCACTGTTAAGAGAAGTAATTTGTCCGGTATTATAGAGGAAGGTGTCGGGATTTCTGACTTCTACATGGAAGGTGAAGCGATAGGTAATATCCGCAACTCCATCTCCATTATTGTCAACATGGATCTCGTAGCGTACATCCTCGCCGAATTCGTAGAAGTTGGGGCCAGCATCTGGCCCTTCGAGAGGAATAAAGTTGGCGATCAAGGTCACGGTATCAGGATTATCGGGGCTAACAAAGGCGTAAACATCGGTATTGTCCGCGACCGGATCTTTTGAAATCTCAGGAGCTTCACGATGTGATGACATACTGCATGCACCTCTTCTTCTGCTATCCATCTAAAAACGTGTTGACGCAATTATAGAGACTGAAGTCGCCTCACCAGGGCAGGGTTGTTGATTGTGCGTTCATGCTCACCGTGGAGCAAGGTCACTTTGCCGGAAGCGGGATTGCTTACGACTAGCATTAACGGTTCTCCTGTTGCAATCTTTGCTGTATGGGTTGTTGTTGCCTTTGCCACGGTCCCGCTGGCCTGCGCCGCCTCTAAAGGAGCTGCTCCTGAGGCTAATACACCCAGTAAACCAGCCCCAACCGAGGCTTGTTTGATGAACCCACGTCGTGTCAGTTTCGCCATCCTGTATTTTTCCTTTCCATTACGTTCTTATTCACCTGAACCCTCGAAAACGTCTTTAGAATCCAGCTTCTCCCTGTAGAAGGGCGACCTCAGGCTCAGATAGTTGATATATGTAACTTCGCCTATCACGCTTCTATTTTTTTAGCCGAGGTTTTTCTTCCTGGGATGACCTTCTCGAAAGCGGTGAATCTAGATGTATCCGTTGTGCTTACCCGGATAAAGCTGTATACGCAATGTCTCAAATTTGAGATTACATTTTGATAAATCCATTGATATACAGGTGAAAAAAGTATCTACTATAGAGAAAAATAGCAATCAGCAGAAAAAAACGGGCCAACTGGATTTGCAGTTGACCCGTTTTCTCTACGCTTGTGACGTATTTTTTTATTTTTTTGCCTGGTTAACGGCAAATTCTGCCAGGGTGCGGACGGCAACGCCGGTGGCCCCTTTTTCCTGGTGGGGCTTTTTGCTATCGACATAGCTGGTACCGGCAATATCGAGGTGGGCCCAGGGAGTTTCTTCGTTGACAAAGTTTTGCAGCACTTTTGCAGCAGTGATAGATGAGCCGGCACGTGTGCTGGTCTGCTTGACGTCAGCGATCTCGCTCTTGATATTATCGTTGAAGTCGTTATCCATTGGCATGGCCCAGAAGCGTTCGCCAACGCTTTTACCGGCGGCAATGATCTCCTGGGTTAACTGCTCGTTGTTGCTGAACAGGCCGCTATGGTTGTTGCCCAATGCGACAACGATGGCACCGGTCAGGGTTGCGACGTCAATGATTGGTGAATGGCCTTCTCTGGTGGCGTATGAAAGACCATCCGCCAGGACCAGGCGACCCTCGGCATCGGTATTGACGATCTCGATCGTTTTGCCATTCATGATGCGCAGAATGTCGCCGGGAACGTAAGCGGACCCGCTGGGCATGTTCTCAGTCGAGGAGATATAGGCTGTGACATTGATGGCTGGTTTCAGGGTCGCAATCGCCTGCATCGCACCAATGACGGCGGCAGCTCCGCCCATATCGCCTTTCATCTCATCCATATTGGCGGCTGGCTTGATGGAAATGCCGCCTGTATCGAAGGTGATGCCTTTTCCGACAAGTGCAATCCCTTTTTCACCGTCCGGGGCGCCTTTGTAGCGCAGGATGATAAATTTAGGTGGCTGCACACTGCCTCTGGCGACGCCCAGCAGGCCTCCCATGCCCAGCTCTTCCATCTGGGGTTTGTCGATGACTTCGTACTCCATGCCGAGCTTCCTGGCCATGCTGGTGGCTCGATTGGCGAGCTCTGTGGGGGTCAGGACGGCGGGTGGCTCATTAATCAGGTCGCGGGCGAAGTTCGTGGCCTCTGCCATCGCGATGCCGCGCGCGATTGCGGCTTTGGCAGCGCTGTCGTGTCCTTTTGGGGCAACGATTTCGATGCTGTCCAGCTTGGCTTCTTGCTCTCTCGTCTGATATTTGCGGAAATTATAGGAACCAAGCAGAGCACCTTCAGCCTGAGCTTGAATGCTATCCTGGAGTGAAATGTTGCCATTGCCTTCGGAGAGTGCCAGGACGATCTGGCGGGCGGCGGTATTTTGCAGGTGTCGGGTCGCGATTGCGCTGGCACGGCGGATCGACTGGCCGGTCAGATCTTCCTGTGAGCCGAGACCAACTACAACGACGCGCCTGGTGGAGAGTTTCCCCATCGTGTAGATCGTCGCAATTTCTCCCAACCCGCCCTTAAATTCACCAGCGTTGGTGATTTCCTGTAACAGACCTTCTAAGCTATCATTCACAGCCTGTGCGGCCGATGTGAGTGCAACTTCTTTTGATCCCCGCTTGCGCAGCGCCCCTACGACAAGCGCGTCGCCCGCGAGGCTCTTGATTTCCCGGGTGGTTGATTGAATATTCATGAACGAAAACTCCCAACATTTCTAGAGGAAGATTTAGCCGGCCGCCATCTGCGGTCGGTGCTTACATGTAGCTTGCTCTATAATATCAGACTTTACGCAAAACCGCTAACCCATGAGCGCATCCCTATGCAAGCTGAAAACCAACTTTCATACCTGCCTGGATACTCAGGCCTGTCCAAGCAAGCGAGCGACGACCTCTAAAAGCTGACGGGGTTTGAATGGTTTGGTCAGATATTCGGTGCAGCCAATTTTCAGGGCCGCCTCATTTTCGTCATTTAAGGCATAGGCTGTCACTGCGACAATCGGCACGTTTGCCATGCCGGGCCGAGCGCGAATAAGCTGGGTTGTTTGATACCCATCGAGGATGGGCATCGAAAGGTCGGTGAGGATCAGGTTAACGGGCTGCTCATCGAGTATTTCGAGTGCCTCAGAACCATTCGTGGCTGAGATGCAGTGATAGCCACGCGTTGAAAGAACTCGTTCAATCAGAATACGGTTCGAGGCTTCATTTTCTATGACTAAGATAGTGGGTGTGTCCATAGTTGCTATTAAACTTTCCAGTTTTTCTCTACCAGCCATGCTGCCTGGATTGGATGGCTGTGATCTGCTAGAGGCGCATCTTTGACGCCATGACAATCGGTAAGGTAAATGAGAATGTTGATCCTTCTCCTATGGTACTCTCTACGGCAACTTCGCCTCCCTGGAGTTCGATCAATTTTTTGGCGATCGTCAGACCAAGCCCGGTTCCGCCAAAGCGGCGTGTTGTGCTACCATCGGCCTGGCGAAATGCTTCAAATATATAATCAAGGGCGGCGGGAGAGATACCAATTCCGGTATCATGTACTGACACGCGCATCAGGTTGTAATTTTTCAGGCGCATACAGCGTATACTCACTCCTCCTTTTTCAGTAAATTTCAGGGCATTGGACACCATATTAATAACCACCTGGCGCACTCGATAGCTATCTGCAAGTACCTGGGGCAGGCCCTCTTCGATCTCTAGATTCAGGTAGAGCTCTTTGCTGGCTGCCATCGGCTTGAGCTGACTGACAACTTCGGCCAGGCTTTGCTCAAGATTCAGTGGCTCTGGCTTGACTTCCAGACGATCGGCTTCGATTTTAGAGAGATCGAGCATGTCATCGACGAGGTGGGAAAGATCTTCGGCCCGTCTGACCATAAATTGTATGTGTTCTTCCTGCTCCGTCGTCAATTCACCATCCAGGAAGCCTTCCAGAATGAGGGCACCGTAGCTGATGATGCTATGTAATGGTGTACGAAGCTCGTGCGTGACCGTTGCCAGGAATTGCGATTTAAGATTATTCACCCGCTCCAGCTCGGCATTCTGGTCCTTTACCTCTACGAAGAGCAGGGCTGATTGGATCGCCATGGCCGTTTGAGCGGCGGCTGTACTGAGCAAGAAGGTTTCGCGTTTGGTCAGTTCGTATGGTTGCTCTCCATAGACGATAATCGCGCCCAACGTTTGTTCTTGCAGAATGAGTGGGACGGCTATGACCGAGCCATAGCCGGCTTCCAGGGCCAGTCGCACCCAGTTTTCATTCTTATTGGGCGTAATTGAGCGGACATCTTTAGCATAGACGATTTTCTGTTTCTGGATGGCTTTGCTTGCCAGGATCTGGTCCAACTCTCTCAACATTGCGGCTGGAATCTGTAGTTTGTAGATGTTTCCGTGCCGGTCTTGTCGCAGGTTGCTGCTTGTGGGAAGGAGACCGGCTTGCGGCGGCGGTACGGCCGCCATTTTGGTTGTTGCGGTCAGGGTGATGTCGCCTCTGGGATCAACGTGAACGCTGGCAATAGGACTGTACTGCTGTGGCGAGGTTCCGATTATTTTTCCAGGTTGGCCCGGCCATTGCGCGACCCCCCAGGGTGAGTTCATGCCGCGACCATACAGCAGGAGTGAGACATTTTTGGCCTGCATGATCTTTCCGAGCCGCGTGACAACTTCGCCCAGCAGTTTTTCCAGGTTGATGGTTGAAATCAGGGCTTCACTCATTGTCAGGAGATCTGCCATCTGTTGGGTGATGGCCTGGTTATCACCTTCCTGAAGACTGAGTGCTTCAATAATGGCGTCAAAAGCCTGCGCTATATCACCAAGCTCGTGGTTCGTGGAGGGCAACGTTTGGCCGGTCACTTTTCCTGCCGTGGTTGTGACCTGTTGCTGAAATTGCTTGAGTGGGCGGGCAAGCCAGCGATGCCACAGCACGGTATAGATAGCGGCCCCTAGTGAAAAAATAAAGATACCGATCCCGAGCAGGATCAGCCCTGTTCGGAGATCCTGGAATTTGAAGCTGTAGAGCGGCTCAAGGGTTGCTACGACGAGCGGTGGTGTCGAGGCAAGCTGATTCTCCAAACGTGCTTCACTGGCGAATGAGAGATAACTGGAGGGAAGATTGAGCGTGGTTGCCGCTCCGGGTTGGCAGAGTGGAGTGGCGATTGTTTCAGCTAACTGGCCGATGGTGCTACCTTGCAGTCGATTTGAAACGCAGATGAGTAGCTGCTGTCCGCTACTCTGGCCCAGGTCGCGGGCAAAGGTGCTGTCCAGGGTCCGGGTCGCCAGCAGGAGGCCGATTTGTTTGTTGGTGCTGCTACGCAGCGGAAGCGCGGTCTCCAGTACCCAGGTGCCAGTTGTCTGCCGGACTAATGCCGTGAGTTGTTGTCCCCGGAGACTTTTGCTGATAAGCGCCGTTTCCGTTGCTGATTGGGTCGTGATGCTTGTATCGCCAAGTTTTACCAGTACGGTATGTTCCATTGTCAGCAGACGTAGTCCGTTTAGATGGTTCTGCGTAAGCAATGGGGCCAGGGTTTCGATCATCAAGGTCTGATTTTCAGGACTGCCAGTCTGGGTGATTAACGTAGGGAGGCGTGAAGCGGTGCTTCCCTGTGTGAGATGCTGTTGTAGAGCCATCTGCTGTTGTTGATAGAGTTGTTTTATGAGAGCGAGGTGTGTGGTAGCATCACTTCTAGCGGTATGTTCGGAAAAAAATTTCAGAACGCTCAGAGAGGTCGCTGAAAAAAGTAACAAACATAGCAGAAGTGTGATCAGGCCACCGAGTATGAATTTTCCCCCCAACGACTGTGCTCTAGATTGCATTCGACCCTTTCCCAGGTAAAAAAAGTAAGGGAAGAACGGGGTGCCAGCTCGTTCTCCCCTTACCGCGCGTTTGCTAAAAACAACGCGAGACTCTAAGAGGGGCGCGTGCTTGCCTCATGGGGAAAAGGCTGCACGGAAAAGTAGATGTATGCTACAAGCTGCTCGTCGAGGTGGATCTGCTTGTCCACATACAACCCGCCTTCCATCTCAGGTCTATGTATTATAACGTATGAACGCGTAAATTGTTACTACTTTTTCCCTCAAATTCTCTAAACACAACAAAAATTGTGATATTTCATTGCTTTTTTTTATACATTTGTTACGCCAGGAAACAAATGTAGCCACTTAGAGATTTTTCAAAATCCAATCAAAAAGCAAGGGAAGAACGGGGTGCCAGCTCGTTCTTCCCTTGCCATGCGCATGCTGTAGGCCGCGCAATGCATCCGATGGTGCGCGTGCTAACCCCATGGGGAAAAGGTTGCACGGAAAATAGATGTATGCTGCAAGTTGCTCGTCGAGGTGGATCTACTTGCCCACGTACATCTCGCCTTCCATCCTTTGCTGTTTTTATTATAGCGCAAAGTGACTTCTTTTTGGGAGTTTTTCTGACGAATTTCCTGCTTTATAAAAAAAATCGCCCTTTGTGCCTAGAATTTATACTCACATTTCAAATAAGAAATTCTTGTATAATACGTCTCATGTATAATACGTCTCAGGAGTGAAAAAACCTCAATCGATCCCCTGGGCCATAATATAGCGCTTCTTTAAGAGCTTCACCAATGATTGAACAATGTCAGCTTCGTTTCGATGAACCAGGCGGGCAATCTCTGAAATCGTACGTTTGCCATTCAAGAGCAGGAAAATAACACGATCCCGTCTCTCCATTTGCTTCATGACTGCCGGGGCCATCGCATCTGGCTCCGCCCGAAAAATGGTTTCCAGACCGTGCCGCCAGCGCCTGGCCTCGAAAGCTGGCTGGTCGGGGGAGAAAGCCGGTCGCATCTCGCCTGTCCCCTGATGCGTCAGAGGAGGCAACTCAGGTGTGACCGTCCTTGCTTCCCAGGAGATGTTGGATAAATCGCGAGTATCTAATGGTCTTGTAGCTCGTTTGCTCACAGGAGCCAGCGGTGTCTGTCTGCTTTGATCTGAAGTGTGTGAGAGTGTCTTTGGTGGACTGTAGTTTTTTAGCATAATCGTAGCGGCCTCAGACAATTTGAGACTATCCTTTGCCTGATTTGCTATTTCCTGGGCCGGAAACAATTTGTCGCTCAATTTCAGGTATGGCTGTGGCAGAAGTGTCGGCGCAGGAGCTTCCGGCATCTGTGAGAGCATATTCCTGAGTGGTGCATCATGCTCTGACCTGGGTATGCTCCCTGCGGTATGGAGATCAAAGAGGCCGCGATGTTGAACGGGAAGTTGCACTCCTTCAAAGAAAGAATAATAGACCTCGCTCCAGTTCATAATGC
>DASSXK010000122.1:0-5056 GCA_035703945.1 Ktedonobacteraceae bacterium
TATGCTGAACGCCAGACTGAACAATCTATCCGCCTGGGCTACTGGATGGATTGGGGGAACGACTACTTTACGCTCTCAAATGAGAACAACTATACCATCTGGCATTTCTTGAAAACCTGCCATGAGCGCGGCCTGATCTACAAGGGACGCGACGTGATGCCATGGTGTCCACGCTGCGCCACCGGCCTCTCAAACATGGAGATCGAGTCAGAGGGCTATAAAGAGATCACGCACCAGAGTCTCTATGTACGTTTCCCTCTGACCGACCGTCCAAATGAGTACCTGCTGGCCTGGACGACCACGCCCTGGACGCTGGCCGCCAACGTGGCAGCGGCTGTGCATCCAGACCTACCCTATGTAAAAGTCGAGCAGGATGGCGCCTATTATTACCTGGCCGAGTCGCTGCTCTCAGTCCTCAAGGCACTGAAAGGTCGCGACAAGGGTGATTTCCATGTCGTCGAGACGATCAAGGGCAGCGATATGGTCGGCTGGACCTATACGGGTCCCTTCGACGAGCTTCCGGCAGCCAGGGGCATCGTCCACCGGGTCGTGCCGTGGAAAGATGTCAGCGCCAGCGAAGGAACCGGCATCGTGCATAACGCTCCCGGTTGCGGACGCGAGGACTTCGAACTCTCCAAGGAGTTTAATCTGGCGATCATCGCGCCAGTGAATGAGTCGGGCATCTATGTCGATGGCTTCGACTGGTTAACCGGGCAAGCCGCTGCGGAAGTGGCATCGCAGGTCGCGGAAGACCTGACCAGGAAGGGCTTCCTGTATCGTTCACAAAACTATAAGCACCGCTATCCGACCTGCTGGCGTTGTAAAACTGAGCTGATCTTCCGTCTCGTTGATGAGTGGTTCATCTCGATGGAGAAACTACGTCACGAAATCATGGAGGTTGTCGAGCAGATCAAGTGGATTCCCTCCTTCGGATACGATCGCGAGATGGACTGGCTGCGTAACATGGACGATTGGATGATCTCCAAGAAGCGCTACTGGGGCCTGGCCCTGCCCATCTACGACTGCCAGAAATGCGGCAACTACGAGGTCATTGGTAGCGAAGAGGAACTCAAAGAGCGGGCCGTTTCCGGCTGGGCGGAATTTGAGGGCCATTCGCCGCACCGTCCCTTCATCGATGACGTCAAGATCGCCTGCTCCAGTTGTGGCGCAGAGGTCTCGCGTATCAAAGATGTCGGTAATCCCTGGCTGGATGCTGGAATCGTGCCGTATTCAACCCTGCATTACCGCACCAATCACGCCTATTGGGAGGAGTGGTTTCCGGCCGATTTCGTGACCGAGTCTTTCCCTGGCCAGTTCCGCAACTGGTTCTATTCGATGCTGGTCATGAGCACTGTGCTGGAACATAAGCCGCCCTTCAAGACCCTGTTTGGCTTTGCAACTCTGATGGGTGCGGATGGCACTCCGATGCACAAATCAAAAGGCAACCTGGTTGTCTTCGATGAGGCTGCCGAACGTGTTGGCTCCGATACGATGCGCTGGCTCTACGCCAACCACACGCCGGAACAAAACCTGACCTTCCCCGCGATCCCGAGCGAAGAGGATATGGAAAAGGCCAGCAACAAGGGCGTGCCCGTCCGCTTGAACGAACGCTGGATGCTGGTTCGACGGATGTTGGACAAGATCTGGAACATCTACTGGTTCTTTGTGACCTACGCCAACATCGATGAGTTCAATCCAATGGAACAGCAGATTCCAGTGGCGGAACGCAGCGAGCTGGACCGCTGGATCATCTCAGAGCTTCAGTTGACCGTTAAGGCCGTCACAGAAGGACTTGATCAGTACGACTCCACCAGGCCAGCCGAAACCATCCAGGACTTCCTGGACGATCTCTCGAACTGGTACCTGCGCCGCAGCCGCGAGCGCATCTGGAAGACCGGCCAGGATCAGGATAAGCTCTCAAGCTACCTGACGCTTTATGAATGTCTGACGACATTGGTCAAGCTGCTTGCTCCATTCATGCCCTACATGACAGAGCAGCTCTATCAGAATCTTGTTCGAAACGTCGATGTGCATGCACCCGATAGCGTCCATCTCTGCGACTGGCCCCTGGTTCAGACTGAGCTAATCGACGAGAAGCTGACCAGTGAGACCAAGCTGGTCATGCGAGTCGTTGGTCTTGGTCGTGCCGCTCGTGAGAAGGCCCAGATCAAGGTTCGTCAGCCCTTACATGCCCTGTACGTTCGCGTTCCCAGCGCGACCGAAGAGGATGCGATTCAGCGCCTCAAAGAACAGGTGCTGGAAGAGCTGAATATCAAGCAACTGCACCTGCTCAGCGAGGATAGCGAGCTGCTCGGATACACCTTGAAACCACAGGTCAAGCTGCTTGGACCCAAATACGGTCCTCTAGTCCAGAAGATTCTGGGGACTGTCAAAGGTATGAACGCCCATCAGGCTCAGACAGCCGCCAGCGAGCTATCCCAGACTGGCACGTTAAAACTGTCAGTTGCGGGCCAGGAGGTCGAGCTGACAAGCGAGGAGATCGAGGCTGTTGCAACGGCTCGTCCGGGTTTTGTGACCGCCGAGGAACGTGGTTACATCGTCGCACTGGAAACAACGATCTCGCCCGAACTGCGTGAAGAGGGGCTGGTCCGCGACCTGACCCACTACATCCAGGATATGCGCAAAAAGGCCAATCTCAATATCGAGGATCACATCCAACTGGTCCTCTATACCGAGCCAGAGTTGGCAGAGCTGTTGGAACGCCAACGCGCGACGGTCCAGTCCGATACGCTGGCCGATAGCCTTGATGTTCGCACAGGCGAGCCCCACAAACCCGAGCACAGCGAAGTCTATCGCGAGAAAATCGCGCCAAACGAGCTGAAGAAACTTGAGAAATACACGATCGAAGTTATCATCAGCAAAAGCACGGTCTAACATGACTGTCAGGTCGGTAGATCCGACCTGACACCGTAAAAAGGGAGCAGGCCTGAAATACAGCCTGCTCCCTTTTTATATTGTGATTGACGTTTCTCTATGCAAAAGCGCAAATCGTAACCATTTCTCCACCGTTCCTCCCTCTCATTCATCCAATTCATCAGCTACACTCTTCCACAGAGAGTAACGCAACAATCCTCCCAAACCGGTAATGCATGCAAGGGAGCGATATAAAATTTACTCTCGCGAATACAATCGAATAGTGTAAAAAACTGAATAGTGTAAAAAATTGAGGTGTAAGTTGAAAGGGCGGTACTTTAGAGCAACCATTGCTCACTACAAGATCCAGTTAATGTCGTTCTTACTTATCCTGCTTATGCCAGGGCTTTTCCTGGTCATCGCGGCACGACATTCCGCACATGCGGCAGGAACCAGTCTCAATTTGATCCAACGCACGGGGCCTCCGAGCAGCACCGTAAAAGTCATGGGAGTTGATTTCGGCTCCAGCGAGACGGTTGTGCTTACCTTCGATGGTGCTCCTGTTGGTTCTACAATCACCAGTGGTGGAGGTTTTACCACCACGTTTCAGATCCCCTGGCTGGCAAAAGCAGGTTCCCATACCGTTCAAGCCAGCGGACAAACCAGCAAACTAACCGTGACAACGACGTTCACTGTCCAAACCTCCTGGTCGACATTTGGCTACAATATACAGCGGATGCGCTTCAATCCTTACGAGAATAGCGTCTCGACCAGCAATGTCTCCAAATTGAACGTTGGCTGGAACTATCCCACCGGTTCCGCGATCAATTCCTCGCCAGCCATTGCGAATGGCAATGTCTACATCGGCTCCAGCGATAAAAGACTGTTTGACCTCGACAGCAAAACAGGGATTGTGAAGTGGAGTATGATGGCAGGCGACGCGATCAACTCTTCACCAACCATCTCAAATGGCAGCATCTATGTCGGCTCTAACGACGGAAAACTTTATGCAGTGGATGCCCTTAGTGGTAAAATCCGCTGGACCACAACTACAAAAGGACCGATTCTCTCCTCACCGATTGTAGCAAACGATCTTGTTTATGTCGGCTCAAACGATTCTTCGTTCTACGCGCTTTCAACGAAGAATGGCAGCATTAAGTGGAGCATTACAACCGGAGGCGCGATCTCTTCCTCCCCGGCGCTGGCGAAGGGGATACTATATATCGGATCAGCAGATGGCAAACTCTATGCCCTGGACGCCCTCACTGGCACCCTCAAATGGAGTGATACTATTGGCAGTCCGCTCACGGGCTCACCAGCGATCAATGACGGGATCGTCTACATTGGCGCGGACGACCATAAACTGTACGCCCTGGATGCCCTCACTGGTACCCTCAAATGGAGTTATAGCACAACCAATATGATACGTAGCTCACCTGCGATCTACGATTGGCAGCAACTGGTCTATATCGCATCGATGGATGGTAAGTTCTATGCCCTCAATGTAAAGACCGGTAAGCTAAAATGGAGCTACACGACCCCTCACCCGCTGCTCTCTTCGCCCGCAATTGCCTATGGAGTGCTCTACTTCGGAGGCAATGATAACCAGCTCTATGCCTTAAACGCCGCAACCGGAGCCAAAATCCTGGACTACAACATCGGAGCAGGCTCGGACTTCACATCCTCGCCTGCAATCGCGGATGGAGTTGTCTATATCGGCTCGGTCGATGCGAAACTCTATGCCTTCCACCTTTAGCTCTCTATAGATTCCATCTCATCTAACCCTTCATATCCAGACACAACAAGCGGGCAGAGAAAGTAACCCATTGCGAAGAAGCAAGTAATTGCTCTCTTTGCCCGCTCCTACAAACAATCTGGGAACAATCAGGACAGTTCGAAGACTTCAAGGAATCACCAGAATCTTTAGAAGAACGCGAAGCATCTAAAGGAATGGCCAGGATCGTCAGAGGAACGTAAGGAAACAGGAGAGGACAAATGGAAGGTAGCAGAAACATGCAAAGTGCATTCTCATTTAAGCTGCAAATGAAATCGATACCTGCGGCAATTCGGGCCTGTATGCGCCACGGCGGCCTGCTCCCCGTTCCAAAGGGATACGACGGCTGGCCGCTGCCACGGCAGGAGCTTCGGATTCTCCCTGAACATATCCAACTGTTGCGTGCAG
>DASSXK010000478.1:0-8373 GCA_035703945.1 Ktedonobacteraceae bacterium
CAATGCAGGGTTCGAACTCACCGTTTGGAAATACCGGCGGGGCATTTGGTAATCCAGGACGCAACAACAGTGGAGCACTCAATAGTGGAAACCTTGGCAATACGTCACCACGCAGCTCCCTGATCCGCCGTCCCGCCCAGATCTTCGTTGATGCTGATTCAAACAAATAAACCAGATTCGCTACCAGGCTGGTGGCAACAAAAAAGGCTGTCAATGGGCATATGCCTGCTGACGGCCTTTTTTGTTAGCATATTGTAATCTCGCCGAGCTTAATCAAACTTGCCTCTCACAGTCCTCTCGATGTACAATACCCCGAGAATATGCCAGCGCAAAACCCTGCATCAAGCATATAGCAAGATATATATTTTCCTGGTTTAGGGGCGCTGACGATGGAGGTATTTCATGTCGAACTCGGTGAATGGGATTACAACAATTGAAGATGTAATTGCACGCGAGATTCTTGATTCACGCGGAAACCCAACGGTTGAAGTTGAGATATTCTTGATGGGGGGCGAGCATGGTATCGCCGCAGTGCCCTCCGGGGCATCAACTGGGGCACATGAAGCCGTTGAGCTGCGCGACGGTGACAAAAGTCGCTATGGCGGCAAAGGCGTTCTCAAAGCCGTTCACAACGTGAATACAACGATTCGCGAGGACATTGTAGGACTGGATGCGACCGACCAGATCATGCTCGATGAGACGATGATCGGCCTCGATGGCACGCATAATAAAGGGAAGCTCGGCGCGAATGCCATTCTGGGCGTCTCACTTGCGGCCGCCAAAGCCTCTGCGAATGCGCTTCAGCAGCCCCTCTACCGCTATCTCGGCGGTATCTCTGCCCATACCCTGCCTGTTCCAATGATGAACATTTTGAATGGTGGAAAACATGCCGATAACTCCACCGATATGCAGGAATATATGATTCTCCCCATCGGAGCAAAAACCTTCCGCGACGCCTTGCGTATGGGTGCGGAAGTCTACCAGGCCCTGAAGAAAGTTCTGCATGGGAAAAAGTACAACACGAACGTTGGTGATGAAGGTGGCTTTGCGCCTTCCCTCAGCTCGAACCGCGAGGCGCTAGAGCTGATCGTAGCAGCGATTGAGACTGCCGGCTATAAACCGGGCGTAGATATTTTCATGGGTATGGACCCCGCCTCAACCGAGTTCTACGAAAATGGCAAGTACGTTCTGGCCCGCGAAGGTCGCAGCCTGACTTCAAGCGAGATGATCGATCTGTACGAAAAATGGATTGGCGAATATCCAATCGTGTCCATTGAGGACGGCCTGGCAGAGGATGACTGGAACGGCTGGAGCGAGTTCCGCCGCCGCTTGGGCAACCGCGTCCAATTGGTCGGCGATGATCTCTTCGTAACCAACACCGAGCGCCTCAAACGTGGCATCCAGGAACAGTCAGCAAATTCGATTCTGATCAAGCTTAACCAGATCGGAACACTGACCGAGACGATGGCCGCCATCGAGATGGCTAAACGCGCTGGCTATACCGCCGTTGTTTCACATCGTTCTGGCGAGACCGAAGATACGACGATCGCCGATCTGGTGGTTGCAACAAATGCCGGACAGATCAAAACGGGCGCGCCCGCGCGTAGCGAACGGGTTGCCAAGTATAATCGCCTGCTGGTCATTGAAGAAGAACTTGGCGAAGAGACTGCAAAATACGCTGGCTTTAGCGCCTTCTATAATGTGCCTGCTCTTTATGCTAAGGCCTGATTGCGCTATACTATTGCCAGAAAAACAAGCTGTGTATGATTTGCTTGCTTGCGTTTCAGCAGGCAGGCAAAGAGAGGAATCATGGTCAAGAATACAACTGACACGACCGAGGCCCGGGAACGCCGCGTCGCTCGTGCCATTCATTACAATTTGAGTTATATCGTTCAAGGTGCCGAGCATGGTACCGATGGCGCGATTGTGCTTCTACACGACCTGCTGGGCGGGGCATTCACCTGGGAAGGCATCATCCCAGCCCTCGCAGCAACCGGCCGAGCGGTCTACGCGATCGACATGCTGGGTTATGGAAGTTCCGACCATCCCTGGCCCGCCGATACGTCTGTCTGGGGACACGCCGACGTTCTAACATCCTTGCTGACCCAGCTTAACCTGACCAACATAGTACTGGTTGGCTATGGTCTCGGAGGTGGTGTCGCACAGATTCTGGCGACTCGCCTGCTCAATCAGCGCGTAGCGGCTGTGGTCTTGATCGACACCGTTTGCTATACCCATGGCTTCGCGCCAGATTGGCCGCTTAAAGAGATGGAAAAGAGCCAGGACCCCGATCTGCCACAAACAGTCAAGTTGGAAGATCTGCTCGAAGAGCTGCGTGAGACGTTGCCCAAAGCCTCACACAATACAGACCGCTTCAGCGAACAGCTCACGCAGTATATCAATCCCTGGGACAGCGAGGTGGGGAAAGAGGTCCTCTACCAGCATATCCGGACTATCCACCCCAACTATATCAATTCTGTAGCCAGCGATATGAAGGTTGTGCATAAGCCAGTCCTGATTATCTGGGGAGCTGAAGACCAGCAGATGCCGGTGAAGTATGCCGAGCGTCTGCATCGGGAGATTCCACAATCCCAACTGGTGATTGTGCCTGATGCGGCTCATATGGTCCTGTTTGATGCGCCTGAGGCGGTCATCAAAGCCTTAACGCAATTTATTCCGACTCTCTAACGAAGAAATCCAGGATATAAAAAAAGGGACCCGTCCCTCTCAATTATCGGAGAGGACGGGTCCTGTTTCGTGCTAAGAAGCCATTTTCCAATTTTTACGACCTTTACGAGTTTTACCAGCTTTGGCAGGAGTGCGGGTTTTGCGCTGGGAATGTACTTGATCCCCCGCCTCTGTTCCCTCACTCACTACCTGAGCACCTTCACAACAGACTTTATAGTTATCCAGCAAACGATCATATCCAGCGTATAGTTCCTCTAGCTCCCGAATCGAAGCGCCTTGCTGCTCTGCCATGATCAATGTATGCCATTGTTCCTGAATCCGCTGTAGAAGAGCCTCGGGTTCGTTTAGAGCCATCGTACATTCCTCCTATGAGGCTTTGTGTTGCTGACTCTGCTTGTACTCCTGGCTCAATTGAGAGATCAATTCAGCGGCGGCGGCATATGTCAACGAATCCTGCCTGGGCTCCGGCTTATCCAGGTAGTTGCAAAGTTTACGAATACTGCTCATCTGGGACTCTGTGGCGGGCGCATCGGCTGGCACATCCTTGACGGCCTGTGCGCTTCGGGATTTGTTGTTAACACCCGCCAGCTTGCCATATTGTCCGCCATTGCCATTCCCGTTTCCACTCGAATTAATAGCACGCGAGGTGACGGCTGGCTTTTGTCCACTCACATTTGTGGGTGCACTCTGTGTCGAAGCCTGGCTTACCTGACGTTCGTGACGTTCCACTGGCGCGTCAACGATGCGGTGCTCCTCATTTAGTTCCGGGGCAAATTGTGTCCCAAAGCCAAGAGCGGCCAGGGCGCGTCCAATGGCACCTGTTTCAGCCTTCTCAATATAATCCGGGAAACTGGCAGCTTTCTCTGATTTCGTTCCGCTTGCCACACCGCCCTCACCGTCTTTAACGGTAGCACGGAAGACAACAAAGCCGTTGGCGCGTTTTGTGATGCGCTCGCTACGGCGCGTCTCGCTATTCCAACCAAAAGTTTCTTCTTCGGTCTCACGATCAATATCAAGATGCAGCATCTCGGTCTCAATGCTTCCATGCGGATACTGCTCTCGGAACCAGACAAGCCTCCATTGAACCGGCAGATAATCCCTTGCGCCTTCTCTGGTCTTGATTTGCGTTAAATGTTCATTCGGATTAAAGGGTCGAGAGCGCTGTTCTTCACGAACATTGCTATTCAAGTCGTTACTCATCTTGATGCTCCTGCTTACAGTCGAGCTATGCTTCTTTAATCTAGAATTTGTGTTCTATAATTGTACAAGATACCAAATGTTCTGTCAAGTAGACAGTAGAGAGAAAGTGGAAGATGACAGCATGTCCTGACAAATCCATGAGCTTGTTCCACTCCTCATTATTTGGTAGTTTGGGTCACATATATGTATTCTTTTTGGGGTGTAATAAGGTGGAAATTACCCGGTGAAAAATCAGTGATACTCATATTTTGGAAGTAAATTACCTTTTGAAATTGTTCTATAATTACATGAAAGAATGAAGCGGGTTTAGCGTGCAGAAATAAGTAGGAGACAACATGAGTACAACGATCTACAACGAAATCCAGTCAGGATTACAACGTGGTGAGCGGCTGGCTGTTGTCACTGTCGTTAAAACAGTTGGGGCCGCACCATGCGCCATCGGCAGCAAACTTATTATCCGAGCGGACGGCAGTGCCAGTGGCAATCTTGCTGGACCAATTACCGATAAACGTATTGCCCAGAAAGCCCTGGAAGCCCTACAGAGCGGTCAACCGCTCATGACACATATTCACCTCGATGCCGATCAAGGGGAGGCTGTTGGCAGTTGTGGCGCGACTCTGGAGGTATTTATTGAAATCCTACGCCCCGAACCTCGTCTGATTATCGCGGGCGCGAACTATGTGGCCCAGTCACTATCGCAGCTTGCCAGTAAACTCGATTTTCGCATCTCGATCGTTGATGATCGACGCGATCTCGCCGCACCTGATGCCTTCAAAGATAGCGTTCAAATCTATTTTGGCGATATCCCCCAGACAATCCAGGAACTTGCTCCCGATGAGTCAACCTGGATCGTGATCGTGACCCGAGGGCATCATCTCGATAAAGAGGCGCTCAAAGCGGCCCTGCGCACACGAGCCGCCTATGTTGGCATGATTGGAAGCCAGAGCAAGGTCCAGCAGATCTTCCGCACACTGCTAAAAGAGGGCTTCACAAAAGAACAACTCACAAAAGTCCATGCCCCGATCGGACTCGATCTGGGAGCCGAAACGCCGGATGAAATCGCCCTCAGCATCGCCGCCGAAATTCTGATGCTGCGCCACAAAGCCAGCGGCTCCCCCATGAAAAACATTCATCAACTGCTTGATGAGGACACTTCAACAAGCGAGGGTATTGCTAGCAAAGAGGTAGAGCCTGTTAGTGTTGAATAACATAGTAGCCGGACACATATGTAAAACGGATACTTCAGCAACCTGGTTTATTCACGTTGGTGAAGTATCCGCTTTTTATGCCGCATAGAGTAACTAACGCACGCCGCGAATGAACCGCACCGTCACTGTTCCCAGGAAGCAGTAGATAATTGCCAGACCAAACAGGATCTGGAAACCGACGACAGGCTGGCCCGCATGTGTAAAATGATCGATCAAAGGACCCCCTACAACCGGCGCAAGAACCTGTGGCAGGGAGAGAGAAATGTTCCAGATGCCCATGTCCTTGGCGAAGTTTTGGCGGGACGGCAGCGTATCCGCAACCAGCGCCCAGTCCACGCTGCCGTAGGCTCCATAGCCAAGCCCAAAGATCGCCCCGGCCGCCAGCACCAATGGGAGACTATGCGTTATAACAAAGACAACTCCAACCAGCGACATAAACGAGCCAGCGACATAAACAATACGCTTGCGTCCAAAGCGGTCCGAAAGCCAGCCCGCAACCAGGGCGCTCGCCAATCCAGTGATTGCCACAATCAAAATGAAATTTGTCGTCTGCTGCTCCGGATGGGGCGCGCCAACGACATCGCGCATATAGAATTGCAGGAAATCCTGGACCGTGTAGATCCCAAGCATCATCACCAGACGCGTCACCAGCACCCAGGCAAAATCGGGATCGCGACGCGGGTTAAAATCAAAGAGCCGCAGGATACCGACAATCACCACAAGTTCCAACAATACCTGCTGCACGTCGCTGCTGAGCTGGATATTCGCGATATTGAGCTTATTCCAGCCTATAATCAGTCCCCAGACAACCAGCGTCCCAACAATCGTTCCCACCAGCGTCAATACCATAGAACGTGATGGTCGCCAGCTCCTCCAGGAAGCAGTTTCGTTCTCTGAAGCATCAGAATCAGCAGACACACGGCGTTCTGGAACTGAAAAAATCGTAATCAGCATAAAAAGCACAAGTACTATGATAATGATCGCGTACACCAGGTGCAGGCTCTGCTGATAAATTGCCAGTGGCTTGGAGGCATCAATCAAGAGACCGAACAGCACGCCGCAGATAACCCCCAGCGTCGTCAACATCCCCATCACGCCCGAGGCGAGCCCACGCTGCTCTTGAGGCACCACATCTGGCAACAACGCATGGAAAGGAGCCTGAGCCGCATTGCTGGAAAACTGTGTCAGGGCATAGGCCACAGCAAGCGAAGGAATATCCGCAGCAAAAGCCAGCCAGATCAGCCCCACAACATTCACCAGGGTCCCAATTAGAATATAAGGACGACGTTTTCCCCATCGTGCCCAACGCCCACGTGTTCGATCGCTTAACAACCCAAAAAGAGGATTCGCAAAAAGTGAAATAAATGCGCCTGGAATCAGAATAAAAGCCAGCGCCTCGCCCTGATGCTGCGCCCCAACCAGCTTAAAAACCTGGCTGGGAATAATAATCAGCAAAAGAGCGGTCCAGTGAACATTCTGGGCAAACCAGAAAATACTGATCGCCAGAATTTTTGAAAAGCGAAGCCGGGGGAGAGCAGGTTTCAACTCAGGGGAAAGCGCCACAGCCGTCCCATCGTTCTCCAGTGTCTCCATAGAGCTATTTCATACCTTTCCGTTACATTGCCTCGTCCCACACGCTGCATTATACTTAAAAAGAGAAGCGAAACGTATAATACCGGTTCAGTTGTTGGAAGGATATTCCATGCAAAAATATCGTCACAGTGTCATCTGCACTATTTTACTGGTCCTCGTTTGTGCAGCCTGTAGTTCAAGCCCCAATACAAGCCAGAAACCAGCTTCGACACTTCCGGCAACGGCAAACCCTGTCACTACTACGCCAACGAAGGTAGCTACGCCTGTAGCAACAGCTACGCCCGCTACAATAGTAACACGTTATACTTCACGTGTTCGCCTAAGCGGCAACTATAGCCCGGATGACATGGCGTTTGATAATCAAGGAAACATTCTGTTCAGTGATGTCAAGCATGGCACAATTAACAGACTCAACAGCGACAACACCGTCACGCAACTGGTAAGCGGACTTGCCGAGCCAGAAGGCATCATTCCGCTAGGCGATGGCAGCATGATCGTCTCAGAGCAAGGAACTAACCGAATCCTTTCATTCTCACCTGGAGGGCATACCCCGGCGGTCCTGCGGGTCCTGCCAGGCACAAACAGCACGGCAAACTGCAAAGCAGGCATAGATAGTATCGCCCTTGATCCCACGACCCAGACGATAATCGTACCCGATAGCCCCACCGGCAATGTCTATCGCCTCAGCCTGGACGGGCATAAAATGACCCTGCTTACCTCTGGACTGGTACGACCGGTCGGGGCTGCCGTCGATGCAAAAGGGAATGTCTATCTCGCCGATGAGTGTGGAGGAGCAGTCTATAAAATCACGCCGTCGGGTCAAAAAACGCGCCTTGGCGGTTTTGGGATGCCCGACGATGTCGCGTTCGACCTCCAGGGCAACCTGCTGGTCGTCGATCTGCTGGGCAGCGCACATGACCTGATTCGCGTCAATCAAGCAACAGGAAAACATGATATCCTAGCAAGTAAGGGGTTTATCGAACCTCAGGGATTGCTTGTTGATAAAAACGGTCATATTTTTGTATCCGACGATAGTGCGAACCTGATTATGGAGTATATACCAGCATGAGCAAACTCAAAACCATGGCTGAAGCGATTGCCCAACATGTTCCCGATGGATCATCAATCGCGATGGGGCTGGCACTGGAGCCGCTCATCCCTTTCGCGGCAGGACATGAAATCATTCGCCAGCAGCGCCGTCACCTGAACCTGATTGGACCTATTTCCGACATCCTCTTTGACCAACTGATCGGCGCTGGCTGCGTCGATACGATTACCGCCGCCTGGGTTGGGAATGTCAGCGAGGGACTTGGACACTGCTACAGGCGGGCCTCCGAAAAGGCGATTCCCCATGCCATCACAACCGAAGAACACAGCAACTTCACAATTGGCCTGGCCCTCCTGGCGGCCGGACTGGGTTCGCCCTACATTCCTACTCGCTCACTGCTTGGCAGCGATCTCGTACATGCCAACTCGACCTTTCGACTGGCCGAATCGCCACTGGACCAGACGCCAATCCTGCTGGTTCCTGCCGTCAAGCCAGACGTAACAATTATCCATGCCCAACGCAGTGATGAAGAGGGCAACGCCCACTACTGGGGCAACCTTGGCATTACGGAAGAGGCGATGCAGGCCGCGCGGGACGTTATTATCATCGCTGAAGAGATCGTCTCGCGCGACGTGA
>DASSXK010000134.1:0-6855 GCA_035703945.1 Ktedonobacteraceae bacterium
GGATGTCCGCCGCGTCGAGCGTAAGCAAGCTTTGCGCGAAGCCCAGGCGCTTTTGGAACAGTTTGGCCTTGCCGAATTTTCTCAGAACTTTCCGGCAACGCTTTCTGGCGGGATGCGTCAGCGCGTTGCGTTGTTGCGTACTGTCCTGTTCAAGCAGGATTTTCTGCTGTTGGATGAACCCTTTGGGGCGCTGGATGCTCTGACACGGCTCGATGCCCAGATGTGGCTGCTTGATCTCTGGCAGCAATTTCACTCCAGCGTGCTGTTTATTACCCACGATGTACGCGAAGCCATTCTGCTCTCGGATCGTATTTATGTGATGAGTGCTCGCCCCGGGCGGATTATACGCGTGTCTGAGGTTGATTTGCCCCGGCCGCGCCGTTCCGAACACCTTGCTTTAGCCGCCGCCGTGCAGTTGGAGCAGGAACTGCTGGCGCTTTTAATGAAGGAGCAGAGGGCATGAAAAGTGGAAGCAGATCGTTGCGTTTGATTGGAGCGTACGGACCGGCTTTTGTGCTGCTGGTGGCGTTGCTCTTCCTCTGGCAGCTCTATGTCCAGTTCAGTCGGATCAGCAACCAGGTTTTGCCTGCGCCCCTGGCGATTCTGCAAGCATTGGGCTTGAACTGGGATATTATCGAGGGCCATACTCTGCAAACCCTGCTTGAGACCGTACTGGGGATGGCCTCGGCCACCCTGGTAGGTCTGCTGTTGGCGATCGTTTTAAATCTTTCGAGTTGGGTACGGAAAGCGGTGTATCCACTGCTGATTATCTCTCAGACAATTCCGATCATTGCCCTGGCCCCATTGCTGCTGATCTGGTTTGGGTATGATCTGGGTCCAAAGGTGCTGCTGATCACGATTTATTGTTTCTTCCCGATCTCTGTGGCTGTTGCCGATGGGTTGTCAGCCGCCGAGCCAGAACTTATCAATTTATTGAAAAGCATGCGGGCTTCGCGCTGGCAGGTGTTGTGGCTGGTCCAGTTGCCCGGTGCGATGCCATCCTTCTTTTCGGGCCTGAGGATTGCCGTGACGTATAGCGTGACGGGTGCGATTTTCAGCGAATATATTGGCGGTGCTGCGGGCCTGGGCATTTATATGCAAACGTCGGTCAACTCGCGTGCAATCGTCCTGGTCTTTGCGAGTATTCTGGTCGTCACAATTTTAAGTCTTCTATTATTTGGGCTGGTGGCGCTGATTGAGCGTATTGCCTTGCCCTGGTATCATGCGTCCGCTCGACGGCTCTAGTCGGGCAGAGAGGTTTTTTATGAACAAACAGACACGGCTGCTGTTGAGCATCGGGCTTCCGATCCTGCTGATTATAGGTGTATTTGGGGCCTATCAGTGGCAGCACAATGCATCTTCCAGCGCACCTTCCAGTTCAACGGGCGGGAGTTCGCGGCCGTTAACGCAGGTTACGGTGGCGTTGGATTGGACTCCCAATACCAATCATACCGGGATTTATGTCGCTCAGCAGATGAACTGGTATCGTGATCAGGGACTGAATGTGAAACTGCTGCCCTATTCGGCAAACGTAACTCCGGATGTGCTGGTGAGCAGCGGCAAGGCTGATATTGCAATCAGCTCGACCGAGAGTATTGTCGCGGACGCGGCGGTCGGGCAGCCAGTGGTCTCGCTGGCGGCGATTATTCAACATAACACCTCGGCTCTGGTGACGTTGGCAAGTTCGGGTTTGAATCGTCCCCGCGCCCTGGACGGCAAGGTCTATGCTGGTTTTGGTGCTCCATATGAGAATCCGGTTGTCAGTCAGATTATCAAGCATGATGGTGGGAAGGGGCAGTTTAAGAACGTCACGCTGAATGTTGATGCCATTCAGGCGCTTGAGAGTCACCGTGCCGATTTCGCCTGGGTATTTATGGGCTGGGAAGTGATTCAGGCCGAACGCGACGGCTCAAAGTTAAACACCTTCATGCTCAATGAAAATGGCATCCCCGATTACTACACGCCGAATATTATTACTTCCCCAAATGAGATAAAGCAGCAGCCTGATCTCCTGCGCCGTTTTATGGCGGCCACGGCAAAAGGATACGAGTATGCCCGCACCCATCCAGATCAATCGGCCCAGATGCTGCTGAACGGCGCAAAGGGGGCGTTTCCTGATCCTGGACTGGTCCTTGCGAGCCAACGCTATCTTAGCCCCCGCTACGCTGATTCTGGACGCAAATGGGGACTACAGGATGTGGCTGCCTGGCATAACTATCCAGAATTTATGCTCAAAAATGGTGGCGTTCAGGATGCTTCGGGCAAAACGGTGCAAAACCTGAACCTGGATGCTTTGTTTACGAATCAGTTTTTGCCATAAGTTCGTTTAGTTCGTGCGTATCGGTGTGGATGATGAGTAGCATCCCGCTTTGAATCGTGATTTCCGCGTTTGTGTGGGTGAGTTGATTGCTGACTCCACGCGGTTTTCCGAAATACAGCGTTTCCTGATTTAAGGGATAATAGAGGTCATGGGTCTTGATGCCTGTGACCTCTGCTGTCAGGGGGAGTAGCGAGACGAGGTCTTCAGGTTTTCCACTCACGTTGGTCTGCCCTGGTCCCTTGAGAAGCCAGCAGCTTGAAGGTCCATCGACGATTGTGATGGGGAACTCGGGATAGCCCGCCAGCAACATGAAGTTGGCGAAGGTGTGATCGAAGCGTGCCCCTCCCAGCGCACCTAGCAGAGTGATACTCGTTGCTCCTAGTTCGATTGCGCTCTGAATCGCCAGTTCGGTATCGGTTTCATTTTTTTCGACGAGGGCCTCTTTGAATTTTTTTCCCTGGTTTCTGAGTTGCTGAATACGTTCTGGTGCGAGGGAATCGAGGTCGCCAACGATCAGGTCCGGGGCGCAGCCATAGCGCAGGGCCGTTTCTGTTCCGCTATCGGCCGTGACGATTTTCTGGGCGCTGGCAATGGCTCTGGTAATGGCCTGTCCTGCTTGTACGGTCCCGCCTGCGAATATTACGATATGCATGGGTGTCTGGATACCTTCCATTCTTGTTTTGTATACAATACAACATTTCCCAGGGGATACTTTGGGGATGAATAGAGCATCGCGGATGTATATCTATGGCTCTTTTTGTGAAATTGTACCTGTGTCTCTTGTGCTATACTGACCTTAATTCTGGTAAAATGAAGGAGAGAGAAAAATGGGCAGAAAAGAGCTTGCGCAGATTGATTTGCATCATTGGGATCGATCGACAACTGAGGAATGTGAAGAACTGGCTCTCATTGTTGGCAAAGAGTTGCCTCCCATGTTCCGCTTCGCCAGGCTTGAAACCCATACGCTGGGAAAACAACATCACCGGGTGGCGTTCTATTCCTGGACACCCTCCGGCATTGATTATGATAAACAGGTTCGCGAGTTCGCTTTGATTCCAGGAGGGTCTGTAACTCTGGGTTATGATCGGGAGCAGGGCTTCATTCCCACTTCAAGCCAGTTGCAAAGCTGGCAGCAGGAGACGATGGACCCGGAAAAATATGGTTATACCTATTCGTTAGAGACCTACCTGGATCGTGTACTTACCCCTTTGCGGCAGGTCCAAATCAAGCCTTTCCTGCTGGAAACAGTGACCGATAGCCACAATGATGTTCTGAACTACGATGGTGTGCATTGGGTGAATCCTTATTCCTCTTCTGACAAGGCCGCCTTACAGGCCCCGCAGATTAAAGATGACTTTCGCTTACCAACCTCTGATGAATGGGAATATGCCTGTGGAGCGGGTGCGCGTACCTTATTCCGCTGGGGCGATGAAACTCCTGATATGCCGATTAAGCGCCGCGCCGAAGCGCAGGTAGCATCCGGCGATTGGGATTTCTATGCCAGGCCCAACGCTTTTGGCCTGATGATTGCAAATGATCCCTTCCGTTGGGAGTTTTGTGACAGTCCAGGGATTATGCGTGGTGGTGATCATGGAATGGCAATGCAGTCCAGTATGGGAATTTTTGCCGAATGGACAACTCTGGCAACCGCCTACCATCTCAACGTCGTGCAAAACCTTGCACCCGGCAAGCTCTACTACGCGCATTTACGTCGGGCTTTCTCGCTGGCTTGATCGTCAGGTATAGGCGTGACGAGGGATAGTGCGATTGGGCTATCACGCTTCACGGCCTACCCTTGATGGCTATGTTTGCAGTATGATAAAGAGAAATAAGTACCGCGCAAGGTGCGCTTGCTACTGAAGATGATTGCTACAAAAGCACATCTATGCAAAAGGAATGTGTAAAATGACCATACGCGCAAAAGTCGCCGTCCTGAAGACAACCCCCGAAACCGTGCTCGCCGATTATGCACGTTTGATGCAGATGGCTGGTTTTGAGCAGGCCCTAGATCGTACCAAACCAACCATTCTGAAAGATAATATCTCCTGGCATTTTCCCTTTCCCGGAGCGAATACGACCCCCTGGCAGTTGGAAGCGACGATCAAGACCTTGCAGGAGGCCGGGTATACCGACATTTCCTGTGTCCAGAACAAGACCGTCGTGACGGACGCCTTTAAAGGTGAAGATCTGAATCGTTACGTGCCAATTTTCAAGAAGTATGATATACCCGTCCTCTTCAATTTTAAGCCGGAGGATATGCAATGGGTCCGCTATCAACCGAAGGCGAAGATGCTTGTGTTGGACAAGATCTACCCTGATGGCATCATGATTCCCGATTACTTCTTTGACAAAAACATCATCCACCTGCCGACCGTCAAATGCCATATTTATGCTACCACCACGGGGGCGATGAAAAATGCCTTCGGTGGGCTGCTGAGCACTAATCGTCACTATACACATAGCTGGATCAATGAGACGTTGGTGGACCTGCTGAACATCCAACAGGAGATTCATAGTGGCCTGTTCGCCGTTATGGATGGCACAACGGCTGGCAATGGTCCTGGTCCGCGCACAATGTTCCCGGTTCAGAAAGATGTGATCCTGGGTAGCGCCGATCAGACTGCGATTGATGCCGTCGCCGCCAAAATGATGGGCTTTGATCCGATGAGCCTGGATTATATTCGCCTCGCTCACGAGCAAGGCATTGGCGTGGGGCGGATCGACGAGATTGAAGTTGTGGGGATGGACATTTCTGAGGAAAGCTGGGGCTTTTCCGTTGGGGATAATGGGGCCAGCCGCGTTGGCGACATCATGTGGTTTGGACCATTGAAGCCGGTGCAGAACCTTTTTATGCGCACCCCGCTGGTCAATCTGTTTATCGCCGGCTCAGAAATCTATCATGACTATTATCGCTGGCCGCTAAAGGATCGCCGGACCTTTGAAACCTGGCTGACGCGCTCCGAATGGGGCCACCTGTTCCAGCAGTATATGTTGCCGATGCAGTCCGAAGGCGATAGCAGCGCGAAAGTTTCGTAAAGGCCTTCAGATTGATTTACGAGAGATAGTATTCTGCTTGTTTGCTAAATAAAGAGAAGCCCCTACCGCAACGTTAAATGCGGCAGGGGCTTCTTCAGATTGTGTTTATCGTTGATAGTTTTGTTGGTCAGGCCATTGTGGATTGGGCTGATTGGGATAGGTTGGCTGATCATAGCCACCATTTCCGGACCAATTGGGGTTACTCTGTGGCTGAGGAGCATTTGGCACGTTTGGACTTCCCCAGTTTGGATTGTTCCCCGGATAGAGAGAATTGGAAGGATTGGAACCTCCCGGTTTGCTACCCTGGCCGTATAAGCCATTTTGTCGTTGCTGGTTGGCCAGCGAATTTGGATTGCCGGGCCGATTTGTACCGGCGAAAGCGTCAGGTTGACCAGGATTTCTCATGGCTCCTGGCGAGCCGGGTCCACCTGGTGGGCCAGGATTTTTCGGATCGTTTCCATCGTTTTTATTGGACGAGGAATAGTGGCGGAACAGGACCAGACCGATCAGAATCAGGACGATTACAATCACGACCAGCAGAATGATCAGGAAATTATTATTGTTTGCGTTATCGCTGGTGGTACGTGGGGTGGCGACCGGATTTGCGATCGTAGTTGTCTGAGCGTTAGGAGTACCGGTGCCGTCTGTATTTGCGGGTGTTCCGCTGATTGAAGCGGCTGAGACGATCGTCAGACCATTGGCAACGGTCTGTGTGAGCGTTGGCTCGTTCTGTGCGGTGGTCTGGATCGAATAGATGCCGGGGACTGCTGTGGCCGGTATCACGATTTTGACCTGGAAGTTTCCCGCCGTGTCCGAATCTACCATTTGCGATATAATTGGAGTTGTAGCAGCAGGTGATGTAATCGAGATCTTAAGCGGTTGTGGGGGCAGCCAGTTCATGCCAGTCAGAAAGAATGCTCGCCCGATCGCAACCTTTGGAGGAGTGATGATAAGCTTGGTTGGAGGCGGAATCGTGAGCGAATTGCCAGAAAGCGCCCCGACTTTTGGGGTCAGTGCGCAGACATAATAGGATGTAAGGGCGGTAGAGGCTGTGTCGGGCCAGGGAACCTGCACATCAAATGTGCCATCAGCCTGAACCGTCGCCGTGGGAGCGCCTTTAAATGGCGTCAGACCTTGTGTAGCTCCCGGTACGCACTTTTGGGGATCACTGATGGTAGTCGTATACAGATTCACCGTTCCGGCTGGAAAGCCCGTGCCGCTAATCTCGGATGGCGTGCCTGCGTGTCCGACACCCGCCCCATTGACCGTTGGCTTGATGATAGTGACGGTTGGCGTTGCCGCCGCCTTGACCTGGGGAATCTGGAAAATTATAAAGCCAAATACGAAAAATAGGCTACAAGACAATAAAATAAAGCGTCTCATAAGGATTTTGTACACAATATATCCCTCTTGAACTAAATTAGACCACGCTTCTAAGCAGTAAACTTAAAGTTGCCAGCAACTAAGATATCCGAATCCTGATCGTGGCGAGTGGGCAT
>DASSXK010000546.1:0-3701 GCA_035703945.1 Ktedonobacteraceae bacterium
CTTGGATCAAATAAAGAGCAAGCCGTACGAGAGGTAGCGCAACGTTTTGCGGCGCTGGGTCAATATCCGGGTTTTCCAGGTGTCGTCGACATGTTTAAGGAGCGAGAAGCCTACTATATTGTGCTCCAGTATGTCGAAGGAAAGCGTCTGTCAGCCTTGCTAGAGGAGCATGGGGGTGTATTGCCAGAGCATATTGCCGTCCAGTATGCACTGCAATTAAGCGAGATGCTACGCCTGCTCTCATCTCAAAAAACGCCGATCGTGCACGGAGCGATCAGTCCTTCGACCGTGCTTGTTGATCCCCAGGGCACCCAGGTTTATTTAAACTTATTGCCTCCATTTACGCCGACCGATACCACCGATTTGAAATCTACTGCTGGCTATATTGCCCCAGAGCAACTCGAAGGCAAGGTCACACTATTATCTGATATTTATGGGGTTTCAGCGACCCTGCACCATTCCGCGACGGGTTATGATCCAAGTGGAAGAATGGCATTCTTTTATCCCCCGGCTCGCCAGGTAAATCCGCTCGCGAGTTCACGCTTAGAGCATATTTTAACCAAAGGTCTTCACCTGAACCCGGCTCAGCGCTATCAGAAACCCGAGCAATTACGCGACGCCTTGAACCGCTTGCTCGGCACCTATCCAGTCACTGAGAAGCTTACGAGCCGTGTGGATGATGTGATCCAGACCAGCACGTTTCGGCGTCGTGTTCAGCGGCGTCGTTCATTCGCGGTGAGTCTTTTTGCCGTGATTGCGATGCTGGTGGTCCTCTTTCTCGCCGGGGGCATCTTGCTGGCGATTCTACACAGTCCAGCCGTCGCGATTGTTGATCCAGAAGCCAATGCAAGAGCAACTGCCCAGGCCAAAGCTTTTGCTACTGTGACGGCTACCAAACTAACCAAGCGCAATTTAGAAATTTCGAATGAGCTACCTTCCTATACGCAACGTGGAATTGGCCTGAGTGATGGAAACCTGACATTTGATAAAAGTAACCCCAAGCCAACAATCACTAAGGCCGATGGAGCTTTATGTGCAAACAATGTAGATTGTAAGGAGCAGGCAGCGGCGCAGTTGCAGGCAGGGAATATCTTTGTTGCTAGCAGCTATCTGAATGCAGCCGTGGACGCTAATCCGACCGATGCTGAGGCCTTGATTTACAAAGAGAACCTGAATATCGTTAGATACCAGTTGAATTCAATTACCGTGGTGGTTGCGACAAACCTTTCTCCCACAAGTGACCTGGATGTTGCACGGGCGCGTTTACGCTCTATCTATCTGGCACAATTTGAAATCAACAAGCTGAATATCCTGCCCAATGGCTACCAGTTGCGGGTCTTGCTGGCAAATGTTGGTTCCAACTCGCAAGATGTGCAGACGCTGACAAAATTTATTAACGCTCGCGTTGTAGGTTCTTCCGGAAACGTTGATCAAATTGTCTCAGTGATAGGCTGGCCAAACAGCGCTCAGACGCTACAGGCTCATGCCGCATTGGCGAAAATCAATGTGCCATTTATCTCACCCGATGTGGCCAGCCCGGATGCGACTTCCGACGAGTACTTCTATCACCTTAATCCCGACTATGATACCCAGGGTGCTGCTTTAGCCAAAATTGCCGCCCAGAAATTACAGGCGAAGAATGTGATGGTCGTGCATGATCCCAACGATCCTCAGAGCGTTGCATTGGCTTCCTCTATCGCCAAGCAGGTGGGGCAGTTGGGTGGAAAAGTTGTCGGGACGAACCAGGACACATTTAGCGAAAAGGTGACAACGAGTGATGGCTATCAGCAGGGAATAGTTCCAGCGGCGAGGGCGGCTAATGCGGATGTGGTTATTATCGCGGGTACGGATAGCGATGCGATAACTCTGACGCAGGCAATTGATGCGGCTGCGCAAAAACAGCCTGGTGACGGCGTGTTGCAGAATTTGCAGGTGTTGGCAGGTAACGCAACAGGAATGCTGCAAGTGCTACAGCGTGACGACGTACTGGGGAGCACGAATTTTTCTGCCCGAAGTCTGCAACGGCTTAGTTTTGTGGCTCTTGGCGATCTCGATGCCAATACTATACTGAAGCAGGCACCAAATACGCTTCAATCCTACTTTGCGACCGACTGGGCTGGCACGTTCCAGAACTCGATTGATCCTACTAACAATAGTCCCGCTTTTGATCAAAATGCGATGCTGACCTACGATGCGATGTGGATCGTTGGTAGAGCGATGTCGCAGGTTAAAGGAACGCTGGATAATGCTGCTTTGCAGAATGTTTTGCGTACCAATATCGGGCAGAATAATGCCTTTATGTTAGAGGGAACCACCGGACGCATCGTGTTCGATCAGCAGGGTGGTCCAATTGATAAGGCTATCTATTGGGAATCAGTTGCTAAAGATGGCACCATCCAGTTGAATGGTGTGTTTGGCACCTATCAGTAGATCCTTTCCCGGTTTCTTCCTGTTCATAATCCAATAAGGCCCGAACTCTTCTTCTAATAGAGAAGGTTCGGGCCTTAGCTTTTCCCCGCATTCTGTTTTTTCGAGCGAACATTTTTCCATGAACTTCTCCAGAGAACTATTCAGGTAGAACAAAACAGTCCTGTATAAAGCATGTGTTTGTTGAGATCAGCAAAAACCTCTATAATAAATGGTAATACTATTACGCGTTAGAAACGTGATACAGTCAAGTCAAGCTGATTTGTTGAGGGCATGGGGCCAGATGGATCTTTGTATGTAAAAGAAGCAGGAGAAGTCAGGATGGCAATGAATGATCCCCAGCGGGTAATCGCGGACTATCTCTGCGAGCCGGCCAGGGTTCTCTCAGATCTTACGATCTCCAGAGGGCAGGCCAGAATTATTAGTGGTGGCTTTGGTGCCAGGCCGGAAACGCTGCGGTTTGTCAAAGTGCGCGAGATCCCTGGACGACAACTGCACGCTGTGTTGTTTGAAGATGAGCAAAAGCAGCCGCAGTTTTTTATCTGCTACGTTGTGCGCGATAATCTGGGCCACTGGCACTATCGAGGTGGGGGCGGAGGCTCAAAATGCTGGGGATTGGTGCATAACGATCAGCCATCTATCCATGGAAGCAAGGAATTTCCGCATGATTTTTTTGCCGGGGGATATGTGCCCCAGCCTGAACTGGACGTTGAACGGGTGCGTTTGATTTCCCAGAATGGTCTGGTTCTTGAAGACACGGTTCAGGATGGCCTGGTGCTTTTTGTAACCGATCAAAACGTGTGTGCGCCAATCCAGGCCGAACTGTATGACCATACCAGCCAACTGGTGGCACAACACACGCTTGGTTAAAAATAACTATTTCGTCATATCGCCCAAACTTCGTCCGCCTGAACGCGACCGTCTCCCCCACGGGCTTCTATTCATTTTGCGCAATGCCCGCATTTTTGCTTGAGGTGAGAGTTTATTCTCATCGACCTCCTGATCGTCCTCCCCGAAGAGTAGGCGTATCACGAGTGGAGCCAGTAAGCTGAAGGCGATCAAAGCGATCCCAAGGCCGATTCCCACTTTGCCAAGCAACCAGCGATCATCCGTGTAGCCATTTGGATTAAGGGCATATTCGCTGGTGTAATAGACCTGCTGTTGGTTCTTGTCATCTGTGTAGGTAAATTTGACGACCTGGTGACCGGTGCCAGAGACCGTTGACCCATCATTCAAGTTTAAGTTGACGTTCTGAGTATCGCTTTTATAGATCA
>DASSXK010000143.1:0-8720 GCA_035703945.1 Ktedonobacteraceae bacterium
CATTGCATTACTTCTCCTTACTATACCTCATTTCGTCTGAAAGGGGGACAGGAAGCAAGGTTGAATTTCGAAGGCAAGATGAGCTTATATCCTCATGTTGACGGCGACTGAGGAAACTGAATCTCTGCAAAACGGCCTCCGCTCAAGCCGCAACTGGTAGCGCTTCAGGGATGAAACTATCGTCAAGTATAAATCGTGCTTCAAGTGCATAGTTTTGAGAATTTTTCTGCCCTTTACGCTTTTCGTAAGTTTCGTATCGCGAAGATCGTAAGTACAGCAAAAAGTACATTCCTGGGGGGTAGGGTATAGACAAAGCTTTTTCTCAATCAGTTATCATCTTGTCACAACATATCATCCCTCCCCAGGCACGTCGATGATCACCAACTATATCCTACCAGACATGAAATTTTTCTGATCTATTAATACTTAGAATAGAGGAAAAGTTGCCTGTTGGACAAGCTTTCAACAGGCACGAGAACGCCGTTGCAAATTGTCTTTTAATAGCAAGGGATGGTCCGAAATGACTACACAATCAAGAAACGAGCAGAATGATCGCCCAAAATCACAAAATGGGGCTCCTGGCATCGTTAAAGCCGCTGAATCATCAGCATTTGTACAGGAAGGCGTAAAGCCAGCTCAGGGCTTCTTCAAAAAATTCAGTAACGATGGCGTAATGGTCTTTTCAGCGGCCCTCGCTTACAACGTCCTGACCGCTATATTACCAATCGCGATTGCCCTGCTCTCAATTGTTGGCCTGACGCTGGGCCAGTTGAACCCCAGCGCACAGCAAAGTGTCTACAGTCAACTTGTCAAAGCACTGCCGGGAACTATCACCCAGGGTGCGAACCTGCAAGATCTCATCTTCCACAAACTACCCAATGCTTCGAGCATCATCGGTATCATTGCAATCCTGGCCGCGATCTTTGGCGGATCACGCCTGTTTGTCTCGATCGAATACGTCTTCGGTATTATCTACCGTGTGCGGCAGCGCAAGTTCGTGCAGCAAAATATCATGGCAATCCTGATGCTGCTGGCCTTTGTGATTCTGATTCCGGTGATGGCTCTGGCGTCCAGTATTCCAACAATTGTCGCCAGTCTCTTTCAAACGTCACTCAAAGGCACACCGATTGCGACATTCCCGCTTCTCACCTTTCTTATTCCTGTGGCAGGTATCGTCGGTGGCATCCTGGCTGGCTTCTTGCTCTTCCTGACGATCTATATGGTTATTCCTAACCAGAAGATTAGCTTCCGCAATAGTTGGAAAGGCGCTCTCCTGGCGGCGGTCCTGATTGAGATCTACCTGGGACTGTTCCCACTGTATGTTTCGCATTTCCTCTCAGGCTACGTCGGGCAGGTCGGTTTCGCCCTGATCCTGCTGGCGTTCTTCTACTACTTCGCCGTCATTCTGTTGCTGGGTGCTGAGATCAATTCCTACTTCTCAGAGCATATTGAATCCATGCCAGAAACCCTCGTAGGTATGGTCCATATTATGACAAATCACCTCAATACAAATAAGCAGCAGCAAGACAAGGCCGATCCGACCAACCCTCAACCTACCTCATCTCAGAATGACGATACGACACGTAAAGTGAGCCTTCAACAGACAGCAAGCGTCCGAACGTTTGAAAAATCTCAGGACAAACTCGCTGACAAGCAAAACAAACAGGCTGACAAACAAAATAAGCCGAGCTTTTTCAGCAACCTGAAAAACAAGCTTCCTGGCGGGAAAAAGAAAGCCAGTAAGCAGGCCGACCCCACCAAAGAATCACCTAAAAACACAGTGATTGAGATCGTTCTGGGAACTGCCCTGACACTTATCATCGAGACGATGCGTTCGCGTCGGAAAGCATAATCCTGGACAACCCATATCCAGACTACATAAAAAGCCGGTTGAAACTTCTATTCAACCGGCTTTTTATTATCTCAAAACCTGACACGCTCTTCTCAGCTCATCCAACCGAAGAAACGCTTGCCTGATTATCCTCATTGTTTGCTTGAATCTTTAACCAGGCAACCAGTTCAGCGGGAGAGCCATGGGTCTCCAGTCCCTCAGCCAGGAGCGAGGCACCATGGGCTGCTACCATCATATTCTGCTCAGCGGGGGGTGCTGGAAAGGCATAAAATTGATAGCTCTGTTCAAAACGTTTCATCACCGCCTCACTCCTCTCCCCCATCAACACAATATCTCCCAGTTGATGAATCTCTTTCAGGCCAATCAGGCCACGGGTGAGCCCTTCCCACAACGCAAGTTCAGCCTCCTCAACCTGATCATCTTCGCCTCGAAAATCAACGTGTGGCAGGATGCCATCCACAATTCGACCCTCCTTGATAACGGTGATAGACCAGGAAAACTGACTGACCTCAAGAAAGAAAAAGTTCATCTCGTCCCAACCTGCTCCCTGCTCCCGCAGGCGAAACAGCAAATACGCTACCTGTGAGAGACTCCTGGAGGTTCCCAGGTCGGTACGATAGGAGCGGCGATAGGCCGGTATTGTTTGCAGGTACATCAGCGAGGGCAGGCAATACGTCTGAGAGCTAACTTTACTAAATGTGCGCAACGTTTCTAGAAAGTCGGCCTGTTCCGGCAGAAACCGGCTCGCTGGATAACCATCTACCGCCGACCAATCTGTAATCTCACTTGCTGAGAGAAATGGGGTCTCCCAGGGTGCGGTGAAAACCATCAGCGGCTCTGGGTATAATGTACAAAGACGCTCAATGTAGACCAGAGTCGTCGCAAGTTGTTCAAATATCTGACATTCAATGAGTTGGCCATTTTCTGATAAGCAGATCTTCCAAGATCCCGGATTATACTCGATCCCTATCCCCAAAGCCATAGATACCTTTCCTCCCGCCTCTTTGTGGGCTAGCGCGCAAACCATCAGACACCGCCGCTCCAATGATTTGAAAAGATCTTAGCACAAATAGTAAAATGAAACAATCATCGGTAGATCTCTCGCATTGTTGCTAGTCTTGCTTGACGGTCTCTATACTCATCTGTTACACTTTTATGCAATGAATACTCCACCGGATTCTTCTTAAGGCAGAATAAATGCGTCTGTACTTTTAAAAAGGTTAGAGAGCTGGGGTCTTAAATTCATGACGGTAGATCATTCATCGGGAGGCAAAGATACACGCCTTCAACTCTTGACGGCGCTCCGCGAAAGCGAGATGCTTCGGGAAATGGCTGAACTCCTGGCTTCCTCACTTAACCTTGAGCATATATTACAAGTTCTGACAAAACGTACAACTGAAGTTTGTGAAATTGAACGATGCACCGTCTGGCTTCTAGAAGAGTCTCACAATCATTTCCGCCCCGCCGCCTATCATGTTTCCTCAACGCATATCAGCCACGAACGGATTCTGGCGGCCGATGCGATCTGGTTTCGTTCCCCGATGGCAGGGGATAATGAGGTTATCGCACGCTTGCTAACAGACAAAGGCATGCTTTTTGTGGAGGATCTCCGCAAAGAGCCCAGCATGCGGGCCATGGCAAGCACTTTCCTGGTTCAATCCGTCCTGCTGATCGCGCTTGTACGCGAGGGTCGTACGGTTGGGATGATGACGCTCGATAATCCCGATAGTCCTTATGTTTTCAGCCTCCCTCAGCAGCAACTCGCCAGGGCTATCGGCCAACAGGCGGCGGTCGCGATCGACAATGCCCGGCTCTACGAGCAAGCCCAGTCGGAGCGGCGCCGGGTAGAGACGCTGATTGAACGTGCCAGCGCCGTCAATCAGATCGCGCTGGCAGTCAATTCGGGGAAGGACCTCCAGAGTGTACTGGAGATTGCGACCCAGAACCTCGTCCGCTGTCTGGAAGCAGATAGCGGCGCAACTGCGCTGCTGGAGTCCGGAGTCCTGAAACTTGCAACAATCACCCCTCCGGTCGGCAACGATGACGCTCTCCCCCAAAGTTCGATTGATCTGGAAAGCCTGCCTATCTGTCAGCAGGCTGCTCGCCAGGGCGTGCCGATCTTTCAGAGCCGGCAGCAAGCTGGAGCGGGCGAAAAAAGCTGGTATCGACAGCTTGGCCTGGAGAATTTCTTAATTGTCCCCTTAATGGTTGGCGATCAAGACGAAACACCTTTTCATCAGCAACACTGCGTGGGGCTGGCCTTTGTCAATTATCAACACACCTCCCAGCGGCCAACTCGCGGCAACTATGCCTTTGCCCAGGACATCGCCGCCCAATGCGCCCTGGCAATTGAAAAAACGCACCTGCTCGCCAAGGCCCACGAGGTCGCCGAGCTTGCAATGGAGCAAGCCAATACGTTGAGTGCGGTCTTCCAGACGATGACAGAAGCGATCTGTGTGTTTAATCACGAAGGTGAGATTGTCTGGCGCAATCTCGCTACTCAGCAATTTATCCCTCAAGAGATTCAAAATAAGGCACAGTTTGAGGCCCTGATCGAAAAGCGTCCGCTCTATCCTCTTCACAATGAACATGAGCCCCTGGCCTTCCAAAATATCCCTCTGAGCAGGGCCTTTCGCGGGGAGTATGTACGTGGTGAACGCTTTCTCTCGTTCGATGCCCACGGCAATGAGATTGCTTTCGAGATGAATGCGAGTCCAATGATCGAGAATGGGCGTCAGTTGGGCGTTGTCTCGGCCTTCCGCGAAATTACCGATCAGATTCACACAGAGCGCTATATCCGGCACGCTCTTGAGACAATGCTTCAGGTTGCCGAAGATGTTTCCGGTATCACACGCATTGACGACATCTTGCACAAGGTGCTGGCGCAGGCCATGCGCGCGCTCAATTGCCAGCGAGGGATGGTAATGCGTTACCAGGAGCTAGAGAACAGTTTTATTTCAATGCTCTCGATTAACTTCGACCCGGCGGACCAGGAGTACTGGCTGGCCCGCCAGAATGCCTGGTTACACACGACCGTCAGTCAGGATCATGCCCTGCAAACACATCTCAAGGCCGGGCACGCTATGCTGAGTGATAACAGGGATTTTGTAACTCCCGACACCGTCTCATACGCGCAACCTCAGGGGAACAGACCGCTGCTGATCGCGCCGATCAGCTATAACAACCATAACCTGGGCATGATTTTACTGGACCAGTCGCCAGGTCGGACGGCTCCTCTTTCGATCCCCACCGCCCTCAATGCCCAGCGATCACCCTTTTCCATCTGGGATATGGCCGTGATTGAAGGGATCACCCAGCTTACCGGCCTGGCAATCTCCCAGAATCGCTGGCAACGCGAAGCGGCGGCGGCGATTTCGCGTGAAACTGCGATGCGCGAGGCCAATTCGCTTAAAGATGAATTTCTGGCAATTACCGCCCACGAGTTTCGGACTCCTCTCACAATCATCCTGACCCATTGTCAGGCGGCACTACGCGTTTTGCGCCGGCAGGGCGAGCCACTTGCGCAAGCGAAGCGTATTCAAGAAGGTCTGGGATCTATCGAAGAACAAACACATCACCTGACAAATATCGTCAATACGTTCTTAGAGGTCGCCCAGATTAATCGGGGCCAGGTGAATCTCAGCCTGGAGCCAGTAAATCTCTCAGAGATTATGCGGCACGTTCTGATAAACTATCAATCAACCACCACCCGCCACCAGATCTTCTACAAGGAGAAGCAAAAGAACGCTCCCTGGCTCATCTCTGGTGATACCGCACGTCTGAAACAGATTATCACGAATCTTCTGCAAAACGCGATTAAATATAGTCCTGCCGGAGGAGCGATTAAAATCGTGATGCGGCGCATCATTGGCGAAAATCGCAACCCCATGATTGAAATCAGCATTGCTGATAAAGGGATCGGCATACCCAAAGATGCTCAGGCGCGCCTCTTCGAAAGCTTTTACCGCGCTCCCAATAGTACGATCACAAAAGCGCACGGCGTTGGGCTTGGTCTGTTTATTGTCGCGGAGCTTCTCAAATTACATGGTGGTACAATTAGAGTCGAGAGTAGCGGTCAACCTGGCAAAGGAAGTCGCTTTATTATTACCTTACCGACACTAGAAAGCAAAGCAAACATACATGGCTGATTTAAGAAGCTGGCTCCTGACCCTGGCTGACAAGACAATGCAGCAAGAAGGCAGTAAGGACGCAGCACACGATCTCGATCATCTACAACGCGTGATGAGTCTGGCGGATACGCTCCAGAAAAGCGAGGGTGGGAATCTTCCAACAATTTGGGCCGGGGTAGCCCTTCACGATATCGGACAGGAGCGCGAACGACGTCATGGCGGAGATCACGCCTTCATTGGCGCTGAGATGGCAGCCGAGCTCTTAACAGACACGATCTTCCCCCCAGCAGCTATTCCCGATGTGCAGCAGATCATTCGCGAACATCGCACCACTGGCAACCAATCGCCCCGGAGTATCGAGGGGCGCATCCTCTTCGACGCCGATAAGCTGGATGGCCTCGGCGCGATCGGCATTGGCAGGCTCTATATGATCACCGGAAGTTGCAATCAAAAAGTCTATTCACCCATCCCAGATGATGTCATAGAGCCGGTCGATCCCCTGATCATACGCCAGTTACGTCGCCGCCCGGACTATTCGCCAAGCATCGAATTTCAGTTGCTTTTTGGAAACCTGCCCGGCCGCATGAAAACCGCCACCGGACAGGCACTCGCCCAGGAACGCTTTGACTATATGAATGACTTCTTTACACGCTTGCGTAAAGAGGTTTTCGGCGAACTATAGCGCGACACATTCCGGGCGTCAATTCTGCGGACCCAGCAAGGCATAATTAAAGGGCGTGCGCCTCTTTGCGCTCGCGCTGAGGTGGACTGTAAAACCAACGCCTGCTTGCAATGAGCAATATTGCACAACGACCGGACCCGGATCACCGGCCAGCGTCACCACTACGACAGAATTTGTCTGGGTTGCAGCATTGGATACCACTGCGTCTGCCTGCCCCCCCTCAAACTGACCGGAGCCAAAAAGCATGCCCGATGTCTGGGGCGCGATCGCAGGAATCTCCGTTCCGGTCGTCCTGCTGGAAGTCTCCGCACCGGCAGGAGGAGCCTGGAGTTCTGGTGTTATTCCCCTCGTTGGGAGGTCTGCGCTGGCCTGGGCTAGCGTTTCTGGCGTTGTTGCCATCGTCGGCGTCTCAGTGGACTTTACCGCTGGGATATATCCGCTGGTATCAAGCATCCCAACCAGGGGTTCGGACTCCGATCCTGCTGTAGAAGCAGGCTGCGATTGGTCCCTGGCTACTGGTGGCTCAACGGGCTGCGGTTGAGCATTTGCCGCCTTTTCAAACAGTTGCGGTCGACGCATCTCGACGATCTTATCAGATTTTGGAGCAACTTTCAGGTGAACTTTCGTCGTCCTTCCCAAACGTCCCGCCGGTCGAGAGGGTCGAGCTGGAATAGCCGGAAGCGGACGCGACTCGACCACAACTGGAGTTTTAGGAGGCGATGGATACATTTTCATTGTTACAATCCCGTCTACCTGTGAAGAGGCAGTTGGAGGCTCAGATAAAGATGTCTCTGAGGACTTCGATATAGTATTCCTTGCAGCGGGAGCCTCTTCTATCTGTGGAACCAGGGCAGATGGTTGTAAAACAGAGCCAAACGACGCCAGAGAGGTTGTAATCCGATGTGCAAGCCGTAACAGAACGTGCTCACTCTGTTCAACCGCCCCTCGCAGTTCCGATGGAGCTTGACCCGACGCAGTAGCGGGTCCCTCGCCCCCTCCTGCGATCTCGGCGGATTGTCTATTAGCCATCTCCATAAACGGAGATCCGGGCGATACTGCTTCTATTGGTCTGGACTGAAGACTGATACGCGGCGGGATTACCGCCGAGCCACTTGCCTCTGCTGGCATATTTTCTGGCAGCTTGCCTGGATTATCAAGATCTTCCACATCCCACCATTCGTTCCCAGGCAGCGTCTCATCCGCCAGGGCCTCTTCCACCGAAGCGGATAGGTCCGATCTTTCACGTGCCAGGCGCGAATGTTCCCGCCAGGTTTGTTTATCGAGATCATCAAACAAAGCCATCACACACCCCTCAGGATAAACATACAAGCGATTTAACTACGAGCTAACAGGTAAAATATCTTTTTATACAGCTAGTCCATTCACAATGTATGCATTGGATCTGCAATACCCCGACGATTGAGCGGTATCACATTCCACTCGTGGAACTAACTGTGCAAGTAATCAAACACGATGACATATTTAGAAGCAGTATAACACAAGGCTTTTTTCGCATAACATTGTGTAGCACATTTAGGTAGACTTATCGGTTTTCGCCAGCTACTATCTCCAGGAACATGGTCACAAGCGCCTTGCTACCCAACAAGCAGGCATTATACGTAAGCATCTGAATAAACCGATTATGGAGGGATGTACGAAAGTATCTGATCGTTTGAATCTCTAGTGAGTTATTGTCCGGCCCTGCCCATCCCATCATCCCCACCCAGGAGAGGACTAATCCTCGTTTGAATCTCTGCCTGCTTGCCCTGTGCACGTCTGGTGCAGCGATTACCTTCCATCATGGCTCTTTACGTTTGTCAGGCCGTGCTTATTTTTAGAGCTTTTGCTTAAACATTGTGTTACATCTATTGTACTATCCACGCCAAACGTCATGCATTCACCGCCTCATCAGGCGAGTATCCAGGCCCGACGACTCAAATAGAAGTTCACCCATCTCAAGAGTGTCTGGATTGAAATGGAGCCAACGGCGCAAGAGATCCTTTTTCGATCAAACTATAGAGCAAATATCAGCAAAAACTAGAGCGATCACGCAATT
>DASSXK010000715.1:0-2443 GCA_035703945.1 Ktedonobacteraceae bacterium
CAGCGATATTGTACCAGGAGTGTGGAATCTCTTCTTCGCTCAACAAATATTTGGTATGGCGAGTATCTGGCATCTTTAAATCTCCTCTATAGCTAGTAATATCCACCATCTAAGACATTTTTCAGCGATTAAAAGCCAGCAAGAACATCGAATGAAGGACTTCTGAATGTTTGGGAAGGGACAAGCCCGTCTTATCCTCTTAGATCAGAGGCGCTAAAGGATCATGTTTCCTGGGGAGAACATAAAACAACGCTCATCTATCATGCAATGTCATACAGTAATCCATTCACTTCACTGACTGAATGCGCTTGAGAAGCCTGTAGCATTGTTGCTAGCACCGCTCACAGTGGGAACATTCCAATGTTGCCTGCTTGATAAGCGTTCAGTAGGCGCGAGAGCGCCGTTGCGAAGTGTCTTTCAATAGCATGTTAACATTTTACGGTAGTTTCTGCCATATTGTCAGAAATATGTTTGACTTTTTCCAGCCTTACTGTATTCCTGACTATAGTATAACCGTTACACATTTTTCTTAGAGAAAACGACCCGATAGCCATAAGTCACATGCGTCATCAATGGTACAATTAAAAATAGTATGTATTCTCAAAGAAACTCCCAAATTTGGAAAGGCTTTCCTATGCACCTGACGACGCCACGCCTTGGGCTGCGTGAATTTGTGGAAGAAGATTGGAGGCCGGTTCTTGCCTACCAATCTGAGCCACTCTACCTGCGTTACAATCCCTGGACACACCGCACTGAGCAAGATGTGCGAGCCTTTTTGCGTATGTTTATTTCCTGGCAAATTGCAAAGCCCAGAACAAAATTCCAGCTTGCAATTACACTGGCTTCCAATGGACAATTTATCGGAAACTGTGGGATTCGTATGCAAACACCGCATGCGAAAGAGGCAGATCTTGGCTACGAACTGGCCCCACAATACTGGGAACAGGGCTACGCCACCGAAGCCGCCCGTGCAATGCTCGCCTTTGGCTTTCAGGAGCTTGGTCTGCACCGCATTCATGCCAATTGCGTCTTAGAGAACACCGCTTCGGCTCATGTCCTGAAAAAGATCGGCATGCGTCAGGAGGGCCACCTGCGCGAAAAGGAGTGGATGAAAGATCGCTGGTGGGATACGCTGCTTTTTGCGATCCTCAAAGAGGAATGGCAGGCACAGACCTGATGGCAATCCATCTTTTTCCAATCGCATCAGGCCAGTAACAACAGCGTTCCCAGCCCAACACCATTCCAGTTTCAGACTCCCTTGACAGCGTTTAACTGTTGCAGCTATACTGAAGTCATACGTATGACTTCCTTGATGATAGAGAAAGCTGGCTCATCTGTATGGATTGAGAGAAAGCGTCTTTGAAACAAATCAAGAAGGAGATAAGTGATGCGACATTTTTTAATTGATACAGACACGGCTTCCGATGACGCGGTAGCCCTGGTCATGGCCCTGCGCGACCCGGAGGTGCAGGTCGAGGCGATTACGGTCGTCGCGGGCAATGTTCCGGTCGATCAGGCGGTTCAGAACGCGCTCTATACGGTTGAGCTCTGCCAGCAGCAAGTTCCGGTTTATCGTGGGACGGCTGCTCCAATGCTTCAACCGCTGCAAACGGCGCAATATGTGCACGGACAGGATGGTCTGGGAGACATCGGCCTGCCCCTTTCGGGCAGAGTTCCGGCGGCGGGACACGCGGTTGATGCTATTCGCGAGACGATCAGACGTTTTCCACACGAAATTACGCTGGTAACACTCGGTCCCCTGACCAACGTCGCGCTGGCGCTGCTGCTTGATCCCGAGCTGGCACAGCTTGTACGCGAGTGCGTAATTATGGGCGGCATCGGCCAGGGCTATGGCAATGTGACGCCAGTCGCTGAATTTAATATCTGGGTAGACCCGGAAGCGGCCAGTATTGTCTTTGCGTCGGGCATGCCAATCACGATGGTTGGCTGGGATATTTCCAGAATCCACGCGACCTTTACGGTGCAGGAGGCCCAGGCTCTCCGCAGCGTTGGCACGCCGCTTGCGACCTTCTGCGTCGATATCCAAAGGAATGCCCAGGAATTTGCGCTTGAGAAAACCCAACTGCCGGGCTTCGATCTTCCCGATCCGATCGCAATGGCGGTGGCACTTGATTCCAGTACGGCGACGGTCGTCAAGTCCCTCAATGTGACGGTGGAAACGGCCTTCTCGCTCAGCCGTGGACAGACGCTGGTCGATCATTTGCACGTAACGGGCAATCCGCCCAACGCCAGGGTTGTGCTTGAAGCCTCCCGCTCACGTTTTCTTGAAATTCTTTATGCGGCCGTTCGCGATGATGTGGCTCGCGATTAAACCAGTAAGTCTCGCCTAACGCAGAGGCTCTTCCCTCTTCTGCGTTAGGCGAGACTTACGCTCAAACCTGAGAGGAGCATGATGCGACAAAGTCTTCTAATCGACGCAGAT
>DASSXK010000104.1:0-2565 GCA_035703945.1 Ktedonobacteraceae bacterium
TGCGAAGAGACCCGCCACGGCCACGATCGGCCGTGATCTCTGGGCCACAAAACAGACGCGGGGTCAGGGCATTTCGGGACAACTGAGCTACGCATTGACCCTGCCTGCCGGATCGACAGAGGATTTTATCTTTATCATCGCTGGCTCAACGCGCTCCAGCGAGGACGCGATGGCGACGTTTCAGCAGATGCGCTCAGAGTCAGCAGCGTTGGTGGATCGACAGCGGAGACGCTATCAACAGGTGATAGATCGCACCGCTCTCCACTGCAATGATGAACTGATGGAAACTGCTTTCGGCTGGGCCAAAGTAAATTTGCAAATGCTTGAACGCACTGTCCCAGGAATTGGTCAGGGTGTGGCAGGTGGTTTTCCGGACTACCCCTGGTGGTTTGGTAAAGACACCACCTATTCCACCCTGCCTCTGGTTGCCAGTGGACAGTTTGAACTGGCTCTGGCATCGTTGCGTAATCTCGCAAGGCATAGCAACGCCAATAATAACGACGGTGGCATTGCACATGAAATTTTGACACAGGGCCATATCCACGATAATGGGCACCTGGTCGAGGTGCCCTTGTTTGTGCGGGCCTGCTATCACGCCTATTGCTGGATCGGAGATCGGGCCTTCCTGCAAGAGCAGTACGATTTTTGCAAACATGGCCTGCTAGATCTGGTTCTGGATGAACATAGTCCGGATGGTGATGTCTGCGCAACCGGCAAGGGTCTTATTGAATCGCGCGAGCTGCAAAGTGGGAAGGGTTTTAAGACGCTTGATATTGCGGCCTATACCTATGAGGCGCTGCTGAATCTGTCGGAGATGGCGCTGGCGATGGGCGATGTAGAGATTCTACCTGCCTTGCAGGCTAAAGCTAGCGCCCTGCGTGAGCGCGTCAATGCCGATTGGTGGCTACCAGAAGAGGGCTTGTTCGGTGACATCTATGCTTCTGCCGAGGAGATTGTGGCCTCTCACAGGGCCCTAAGAGCCGAGATGCCGCTCTGGCCGGGTGATCTGCTTGAATTGGACCGTAGTGACGTCTTGTTGGACCAGTTTTTTGCTATGTATAAAGGGCAGCCAGAAATGTCTGCTCAGCAAGGGCCCTGGCTGTTAAAGCACATGATTGCCGCGACTCCGATGGAAACAGGATTGGCCTCACCTGAACATGCTGTGCAGGCCCTGCCTCGCCTGGAGTCTGCTGAGTTCTGTGGGCCCTGGGGCATCTACCTTAACCCGGACCGCCAGCGGGTGACAATGTCGTTGCCCAATGGCTTGATGGCCGCTGCCGAGGCCCGTTACCAGCGTGTTGACCAGTCTCTGGCCTTTAGCCACAAAATTGCCAGCACGGTAGCAATCCGTATGCCAGGTGGCTTTAGCGATAATCCACCAGATGAAGGCTCATTTGTCCAGGCCTGGTCCAGTTATGGCATTATCTGGCCGGTGATGCATTACTTTTTTGGTTTTCGACCGCGTGCGGCCGAAGGGAAGCTGTGGTTTGCTCCTCACCTTCCCTCGTCCTGGCAGCAGGCACGCCTGGAAAACGTCCGCGTTGGCTCTGCCAATATGACGCTTGACATACTAAGAACCAACCAGGCTGCTTGTATCGTATTAGTAACTGATGACCCTTCATATGAAGTAACGCTGGGATTGATTACCCCTGAAGCAAGCAACGTACAGAGCGTGACTTTCAATGGAGTGCGTGTCTCAGTGTCTCACGCCTGTCCCGACGAATTCGGGAGCCTGTACGAAAATAGTGTCTGGGTGCCCACAACCAGTGGACTCCAGCGCTATGAATTGCGAATAGTCTGGGAATAATCCGGACTTGCATTTATCTTAATGCAGACGTTTGTTGTAGTTATATGTGACAGGGTACAGGGATGTACATCTGTCTGGAGGTTCGTTATGAAGCGAATAGCCACGACCCTTACGCCAGTGTTTATTATCCTGATGCTGGTATTAGCTGCCTGTGGTGGTGACAACGGCAGTAGCAGCAGCAATGGGAACAATGGGGTGAACCAGCAGGGGATCGCCAGCGGGAATAGCTATATTTCCTGTCCCGGAAGCACCAATACCACGGCCGCCGCCCCGGAATCCGGGTCGGTCACTCTGACTGTTTCAGGCTTTTCTTCCTCTCCTGCGGAAGATGCACTGGTTCAGGCAAACTTGAAAAACTTCGAAACAGCACATCCAAACATCAAGTTGAACTGGTCCCCCATCTCTGGTGATTATCCCACCAAGATGCGTGCTAATATCGCCGGTAATACCGTTCCGGATGTTTTCTATCTACAGCCAACGATGTCTAACGAGTACATCAGCTCAGGTAAATTGCTCAATCTTTCGCCGTATATGACGAAAGATAACGTCAATGCCAGCGATTATTACTCTGCTTTGACCAATCCGTTTGTCTGCACAAAGGGTGATGTCTACGGCCTGCCGAAAGACTGGAACAGCCTGGGTGTGTTCTATAACAAGCAGATGTTCAAAGATGCTGGGCTGGCCGAGCCTACTGCCAACTGGACCTGGAGCGACATGCAGACGGATGCCCAGAAGTTGACGAAAAACGCTGGTAAGTC
>DASSXK010000119.1:0-17528 GCA_035703945.1 Ktedonobacteraceae bacterium
CGCGATCGCCTTTCTGGATACCTAACTTTTGCAAAGCCGTCGACCAGCGATCGACCCGCTCGCCAAATTGGGCGTAGGTCAGGCGCAGGTTTTCATCAATAACGGCTTCGTGATCGGGATACAGGCGGCGAGAACGACGGAGAAACTCTAGAGGGGACAACGGTGTTTCCATAAATAACCTCCCGAAACATCTTCTCTGACGCTGATTTCAATAAGCCATTCAATTCACTGACTGAATGCGCTTGAGAAGCCAGCAGCATCGTTGCGAGAAACGATAAAAGCTGAAGCGTTCCAGCGCTGCCTGCTTGCAAAGCGCTCAGTAGGCGCGAGAGCGCCGTTGAGAATTGCCTTGTAATGGTTTGTTAATAAGGAGTATGCCCAATTGGGGATAAGTTGTCAAGGAAGAGAATTGCCACAGATCGGGCGAAACCTCTACTCCAAGTATAAAGGAGACGTAGATTCTTTGATGCCTTGCTTTTCGAAGGTTGCTCAGGTACGATTTTCTACACACACAATCTGCTGTTCTGCTTAGCAAAAGGAATGAGAAGCTATGCCCTATTTAGACCTCAACTCAATTCGGCTCTACTATGAAGAACAAGGGAATGGCGTCCCCCTGATACTCCTGCATGGCGCATTCGGCTCGCTTGATCAACCCGACACCGGCTGGAATCTCTTACTCCCAACCCTGGCTGAGAAATACCACTGTCTTTCAATCGAACATCGAGGGCATGGACGAACGACAAATCCAGGCGGAGAAATCAGTTATGCGCTGATGGCTGATGATCTTCATCAATTCATAAAAAAGCTTCAATCCGGCCCTGCCCATCTTGCAGGAGTGAGCGATGGTGCAATTATCACCTTGCAATTTAGTATGACGCACCCCGAACTGGTACGCTCCCTTAGCTGTGTAGGTGCCAATTATTTCAACGATGAGCGTTGCAAACAAGCCAATAACTGGCTCGTTGACAGGCAGCGGGTCGAGCGCGACCACCCCGAATGGATTGAAGAGCTGGCCCGGATTCACGACCGCAACAAGTATCCTGGCTACTGGCAAGACCTGTACAGCCAGATAGCAGCCAACATCGCAGTCAATCCCAGCTACACGATAGAAGATCTGCAAAAGATTTCCGCCCCAACGCTCTTGATGGCCGGTGAAAATGATCGCTGGGGAAATCCAGACCAGATGCTCGGCATGCGACGCGGTATCCCCCATTCAGAAATGCTGATTATTAACCATGCCGGCCACCTGATCCAGCATACCCATCCGCAGATTGTTGGGCCGGTACTGCTGGACTTCCTGGAACGCGTTTCCGAGGCAGTATAAACCTCTGGCCTCATCGCTGGCAGATAGCCTGGCGAGCTTCCAGGGAGGGAGTTTCAAAGAGCTTGTTGTCCAGGCATAGCTCAAAGAGCTACTGGCTCGATAAATTCTGACCCATCACATATAATAAATCAAGCTGCTTCAACGGATAAGAAAAACATATATCGAAACAAAGGATTTTTTGAATGAGAGTTCTCGTTACTGGTGGCAACGGATTTCTTGGGTCGCATCTCTGTGATAGACTGCTGGCTGAAGGTCATCACGTGGTGGCGCTGGATAATTTGATTACCGGCTCAACTGTAAATATCGAACATCTACACAATGAGCCGAATTTTTCTTTTATTAAACATGACATCTCGAATCCGATTAATTTGCCTGAAAAAATAGATATCGTCATGCATATGGCATCTCCGGCCAGTCCCAATCCCGCTTCACCCTATGGCTACCCCCAACTCCCAATCCAGACCTTGAAGGTTGGGGCGCTGGGAACCCATAATGCCCTGGGCATCGCCCGTGCCAATAACGCCCGCTTCCTGCTGGCCTCAACATCAGAGGTATATGGTGATCCATTGGAACACCCTCAGCGCGAGGAGTATGTCGGAAACGTTGATCCAATCGGACCCCGATCGATGTATGACGAGGCCAAGCGTTTCGCGGAAGCCATCACAATGGCATATCACCGCTATCATAATCTGGACACCCGGATCGTACGCATCTTCAATACCTATGGTCCACGCATGCGCCTGGACGATGGCCGTGTCATCCCAAATTTCATCACCCAGGCACTTGCAGGGCAGCCACTAACCATTCATGGCAAAGGCGATCAGACCCGCAGCTTCTGCTATATCGACGACCTGATTAAGGGCATCTTTCGACTGCTGATGACCGATGACATACATCTCCCCGTCAACATCGGCAATCCCAGCGAGATGACGATTCTCGAACTAGCAGAACGCATCAATGAACTTACGGGAAACGCGGCTGGCTGCGCGATGCTTAGCGAAGAACGAGTCAAGACCGATCCCGAAAGAAGGCAGCCGGATATCACGCGGGCGCGCGAATGGTTGCACTGGGAGCCAACCACAGATCTAAACACCGGACTTGCCCGAACTATCGCCGACTTTCGGCAGAAACTCGGCCAGGCTCAATAGCTTCTCACCAGGATAACACCCACATGGTTGGACGACTCTTGCCATTGAACAGCAAGAGTCGTTAACTACACCTCTTGCTTGCTCTACAAGGAAGCCGATGGAAGCGTAAACCAGAAGGTCGAACCTTCACCAGGAGCGCTCTGGATGCCAACCTGCCCACCTTGTCGCTCAATCAACATGCGGCAAATATGCAGACCGAGCCCTAACCCAACCCCAGAACCACTCTTAACTTCAATCCCTGGCACCCGATAGAAACGCTCCCAGATATGTTCTTGCTGCTCCTCAGAAAGTCCCGTTCCCTTATCAACGACGAGCACACGTACCATCCCATTCTCATCCTGCGCGTGTAAATGTACACTGACTGGCCGGGTACTGGCAGAATATTTCATGGCATTGGAAAGATAATTGTTCAATACCTGGCCAATACGTTGAGCATCAGCGTAGACCAGGACCTCGTTAGCGGGAATATCGAGCTGAATATTCCGATTGGGAGTCAGGGACTGCTGGTCGCCGATAACATCCTGAACGATTTTAGCCAGGTCACATTCCTCGATAAACAACTCCAGCTTATCAGCGCGAACACGCGAGACATCAATCAGGTCATTCACCAATCGATTCTGCACGCCAACCTGTTGCTCTGCCCGAGCAACAAAACCCTTGATGACCGTCAGGAGCTCGTACTGGTCTTTGAGAGGCATCTTTTCGGGCGGATTCAAACGACCAAGATGACGATTGGCTAGTTGCAAATTGCCCTTTATCGTTGTAATCGGCGTTTTTAGCTCATGGCTGATAATCCCAATAAACTCGTCCATCTGTTTTGCAATTTCACGAGCCGCCAACGCGCTGGCCCAGGCCTCTTCACGCCCACTCAAAAGACGCTCGCGCTCAATCAGCACCGCTGCCAGTTTACCCATTGATTCAGCCAGGGTAAGCTCTTCCAGCGTGTAAAAACGATCAGGCTCGGCAGGATACAGCACTATCATCCCAACCAGTTCTTGCTGCAAACACATTGGAATAAGCAGCGCCTGCTTAATAGCAGGGTCGGGCCGACGTGCTTGATAGGCAGCCAGGCTCAAATCAATGCGCACCATTTCACCCTGCCGCAATCGGACAAGATTATCAAGTTTATCAAAACTCTCAGTGAGGGATTTGCCGTGTGTACGAACACAAGCCAACTGCTCCACTTCTTCCTCGAACCCGGTCATTACGATGGTCTGGATAGTTTCAGTCTCGGGAGCCAGAATAACCATAGCAGCACCACGCGAGGGGAGTCCACGACAGATTGCATCCAAAATTCGCTTTGTGATGTTTCTATTCGCCTCTTCATAGTTGCTGCTATCTTCTGGCACTTGATAGTTGGTGACAAGCACCTCAGCCACTGTCAGCAGAGCATTGAAAGCTTCCTGCATACGTTTTTGGTTCGCCAGGAGCTCCGTCACATCGCGACTGACCGCGAGGGCTGAAACAACATATCCTTGCTCATCCATCTCTGGGGTAATATTGGCTTGATAGTAACGTAAACCAACCGGACTCTCAAGCGAATATTCGACGCTGGCAGGTTGGGCGAGCGTAAAAACCTGAAACAATGCCCGATCCCATTGCTCGATTAAAGCTGCTGGCGCATCCAGCTCCTGATTAGTTTTTCCCAGAAACACAGCGGGTGATAACCCTGTTGCACGCATAATTGCAGGGTTAACATACATATAGCGAAATTCACGATCAAACCGTGCAATTATATCGGGCGCATTTTCAGCAACCATTTGAAAGGCCTGCCGCTCACGTCGCAGCGCCTCTTCCAGAAGCTTACTCTCGGTGATATCGCGCGAGATAAGTACGCCACCAAAAATGTTCCCCTGCGCATCATACATAGGGGAGCCCGTCAAAGAGACCGTGCGAACCTGCCCATCCAGGGCATGCAGAACAATCTCAACGGCTTTCACGCCGGTAAGCATCTCTCCCTTCAAAATACGCGACTGAGGCCATGCTTCAAAGGGCAGAGGCTCGCCAGATGGATCAGTTGGCTGCAAGGCCCCAAATCGAAGAGACAATGGGCGCTTATCGTAGCCGTTTTCAGCATTGGTGCCAATCTGCGCCCATGTTGCCGCATTCAGATAGACAATTTGGCCCTCTGCGTCATAGACAATCAGGCTATCGGTCAAAGCCTCTAAAATAGCCAGGCGTTGCTGAGCCTGTTGGCTGGCCTCGCGTTCTGCGGCACGCAGGCGTTTTTCAAGCGATCGATGCTCGGTCACATCGCGATAGACAGCCATCGCGCCTATAATTATCCCGGAGGCATCCCTCAACGGCACACTACTGGCATTTAAGATAATGTCCTCTCCACTTTGAGCCGAACCAAGCAAATCCATATAACACGGTTTGCCATGCAGCGCCTGATCGAGAGGCCACTCCTCACGTGGCAAAGTTGTCCCATCAAGTCGGCGTGGCCGAATGATGTTGGCCCGCGCATCAGGCGTGCGCAGCAGATCAAGGGTATCTTTAAATCCAAAGAGATTATTAAAGGCACGATTCGCCCTGGTGATTCTGCCATGGATATCGGACACAACAACCCCATCTCTCATGGCTTCAAAGATCGTTTCGAGCTCTTTTGCTCGGTTGGTGGCTTCCCGTTGCAGGCGCGCAATCTCTAACTGGGCACGTATGCGAGCCAGCAACTCACGCGTGGAAAATGGTTTCACCAGGTAATCATCGGCACCGGCGGCCAGACCATCCAGCGTCGCCTCTTCCCCCGCACGCGCGGATAACATGATAACCGGAATCAATTTGGTAAGTGGTTCTGCACGTAGAGCTGCCAGGAAGCCAAAACCACCCATGTTTGGCATCATCACATCACTGATAATCAAATCAGGCAGCGTTTCTCGCGCAAGTGCGAGGGCGTTTAGTCCATCCGAGGCCAGTTGCACCTGGTAGTAAGGTACCAGTAAGCGATGAAGATATTCGCGCATATCGGCGTTATCATCAATTACCAGCACACGATTTAAAGGACCCGTTGCAGGCTGCGGGCGATCTGATCTGCCATTCAAATCGGAGATCCCGTCTTGTTCCCCTGCTGGAAAGGAGGGGTTAAGTTCAGGCTCCAATAGCCAGCGAGAGGCTTCTTCGATATATGCAGCAGGTCCCAGGGCCGTCGAAATTCGGCGCGGTGACTCTTTCTCGTCTTCAATTGAGGATAGAAGAGGATCAGCAGCGGGCAACCGAACGGTGAGAGTCGTGCCCTGACCCTCAGTGCTTGCGGCTGAAATTGTGCCATGATAGAAACGTACCAGTTCCAGCACAAGGGCCAGGCCAATCCCTGTCCCCTCCATAGAACGTGCGGAGCCGCTGCTGGCACGATAGAAACGTTCAAATAAATGCGGTAGATCGTCTTTGCTCACCCCGATTCCACTATCAGCAACTTCCAGCAGAATTGTGTCATCAAGCAGACGCAACGAAATGCTGATCATACCTTTTAAGGTAAACTTAAAAGCATTGGAAAGCAGATTAAAGACGATCTTTTCCCACATATCACGATCGATTGAGACAAGTGTCGGAAGAGGTGGGCAATCTACAATAAATTTGATGCCCGCATTTTCAATCGTTGAACGGAAGGAACTGGCGAGGTCAACCGTCAAACGAGCCAGATCGGTCATAGCACTGTTCGCTTCCAGGCGACCAGCTTCAATACGCGAGAAGTCGAGCAGGCTATTCACAAGCTTCAGTTGACGCAAACCATTGCGATGCGCCAGCTCAATCTGCTCTCGCTGGCTCGTGGTCAAGCGATGCTCTGTATCAGCAAGCAAGCTTTCAAGCGGACCAAGCATCAAGGTTAGCGGGGTGCGAAACTCGTGGCTGACATTGCTGAAGAAAGCGGTTTTGACTTCATCCAGTTCCGCGAGGGCCTCGGCCCGTTCGCGAGCATCCTGGTAGGCTCGCACGGTCGTGATCGCATTGGCGATCTGACCGGCAATCAGCGTAAAGAAACCGCGATAATCTTCATCCAGGGGTCGATGTGGACTCACGCCGCCAATCAGAAAACCATAGGGACGATCATCTCCAGGTCGCACTATTGGCAAGACCAACGCGATACGGGGAAACAGTTCTGTCTCCGCTGACATCAGGTATCTAGAAAATCGCCCAAAACGCAGATTTAGATCCTCTACCAGTTCCATCTGCTTTGTTTGAATAACCGACATCAGAGGCCAGGAAGCATCAGGATCTGAGAGTTCAATTCGCTTAGGGCTGGCCAGAGTTCCGGCTTCAATTCCACTATTGCCCGCTAATGTAGCAAAGTGATCTCGCCCAGAGAAAAGATAGAGCAGTGCAATCGGGATATCAGCTATATACCCAGAGAGGATTTCTGCCGCCCGCTGGCAGACTTCTTCAGGCGTGCCAGCCTGGATAGTTGCCACCGCCAACTCCTGAAGTGCGTGGAGACGCCGTTTTCCCAATACATCGCCGGTTGTCTCAGTTACGGCACAAAAGACGCCGCCAACTTCCCCCTGCTCATCTCGAATGGGACTATATGAAAATGTGAAGTAACATTCTTCAGCATAGCCATTGCGCTCCAGGAGCAGATAAAGATTTTCTGACCAGGTTGCCTCTCCAGTTGAAAGCACCCCGTTCAGCATGGGACCAATCGCATCCCAGATCTCCGGCCAGCAGTTACGGGCCCGTTGGCCGAGCGACTGTGGATGTTTGCTCATGCCAAGGATAGGCCGAAAGGCATCATTATAAAACTGACGCAGGTCAGGCCCCCAGAAAATAATGATTGGAAACCGTGATGACAGGCAAATACTTACAGCGGTTCTGAGGCTTTGAGGCCAATCTGACACCTCACCAAGCGGCGAAGCAGCCCAGTTTTGCTGGCGCATAAGCTGACCCATCGCACCGCCCCCAGCCAGAGTATTATCTCCGATTGGGCTGTTCCCAGTCTGGGCTAATTCAAAGTAGGTGTCCATTATGCGTCTCCTTTAGAGGCAGCGTCTGTAATCTCTTCTGGCAAGCACGTTCAGTCGGCACAAGAGCATAGTTGCGAATTGTCTTGTAATAATAAGCCATTCACTTCACTGACTGAACGCGCTTGTGAAGCCAGGACAAACATTGCTAGAAACGATCGACGTTGAAACGTTTCTGTGCTGCCTGCTTGCAAAGCGTTCAGTAGGCGCGAGAGCGCCGCTGCGAAGTGTCTTTAAATAGCTGGCTTTTTCTGATCAAGGCTCGCGTAAATTCCAGTCCCAATCTGCTCGACTTTTCCAGTCCACCCAACATATATTCACCCATTAAGAGAACAATACCATACTATAATCTGGGCATCAAGTACCCTCAAACCGGGCCAGGCTGAGTATTATGAATCCAATTCGTGTTCAATTGGCATATTGAGGGGGAAATATCTGCGCAACACGGTTACGAATTCCTCTACACTCTGATAGACTTCGGCCTGTAAACCGACTTCCCTGGCGGCGGCAATATGGCCGGCGTTGTCATCCCAGAATAAAATCTCTTCTGGAGCAATCCCCTTTAACCCGCTTAATACCGCCTCAAAAAATTCCCGGTCAGGTTTAGCATAACCGACATATGCAGAAGAGAAAATTCCATCGAATCTAGTGGAAAATTCCATTCGCTTTAGAATATATTCAGTGCGGTATCTTTCCTGATTTGTCGCCAGGTAGCATGGGATTCCCTGGTTTCGTAACTGCTGAACTACCGCTAACAAAGGTTCATTTACCTGATGCTCGGTCTCAAACCAGGCCTCAATAAATTTATCGACGGTTCCAGGCCAGCCCCATTCCTGGAGATAGCTGGCTATCTCCTGCTTCAAGTCGGCTCGACCAGTAATACACTCCAAAAAAATTCCCTGAAAAAATGGGGAGGTCATCTCTCGCGTAATTCCATACTGCTTTTCCATTGTATGGCTAAATGGTCTGGCGATTGCCAGTACTCCATCCACATCAAGAAGCATCGCTTTAACTGGTAGCATCAGGGCTCAACCTCGTCTTTACTTTTTCCCCATTTTACCATTACAAGACACTTCTCAGCGGCGCTCTCGCGCCGACGAAGCGCTTTCTCATCAGGGATCTCTGGAAAGCTTCACCATTGAATGTTTCTGGCACGGTTCGTCCTGGCTCCTCAAGCGCGTTCAGTCAGCGAAGTGCATGGCTTACCATCAACCAGCTTAGCCACCAGATTTCTTGCGCTGCAAAAGGAAATGCTGCTACCAACATCCATTGTTGATAGCAGCAGAACGATCAGCGAGATTCAACAACTATACCTACTTGCCGTTATAACCGTTGGAGATTACAACATCGTCGAAGTAATCCGTGCCGGTTGCTTCATTATCCAGAATCAATTTGGCATAGCTATTTGTCTCAGTCATATCGCCGTCAAAAGCTCCAACCGAAGTGCCGTTAAGCCAGACCTCACCATGACCGCTGGTGGCCTGATTCATCTCAACTTCAATTGAATACCAGGTGTTGGCACTCAGGACATTTGTGTTAGTGTAGATATCGTAGCGTTTGCCAGCACCATTCCAGAAGTAGATGTCCAGGCCCTGGCGACCACTATCGTAGTATATAATCCACTGGTTATGCCCGCCGCTATCCTGAGCCAGTGCAATCAAGGTTGAAGTGCTCAGGCTAGAGAAGCGGAAGTAGAAACGCGTATAGTTTGTCGATGGTATGCCATTGACGGTCGTCGCAACCTGGGCATATTGACCGGAAGCGTTAGCCAACTGGGCCGCATATGTACCAGTATGCACCACTGTATTCTGGACAGTCGCGGTCCCGGTTCCATTTGTACCGCCGGTCCATTGGCTAAAGCTTCCACTCTCAAAGCCATCGCTAAAGGAGGCCGTTGGTGGTGGCACAATGCCAGTTCCAGTTCCGCTCAGCGCCACAGTCTGCGGGCTACCAGAAGCGTTATCAGTAATACTCAGATTGGCGCTGCGAGCGTTAGTGCTCGAAGGCGTAAATGTCACGCTGATCGTACAATTCGCATTGGCGGCCAGACTAGCAGGACAGCTATTGGTCTGAGCAAAGTCACTGGCGTTGCTTCCCGTCACGGAAATGCCGCTAATCGAAAGGGAGGCATTGCCGGTATTTGAGAGTGTCACGGTCTGAGCCGTGCTAGTCGTCGTGACGTTCTGGTTCCCGAAACTCAGGCTGGTTGGATTAAGCGAAACAATTGGTGAGGCCGCGACACCCGTGCCGGTTAGAGCTAGCGTCTGAGGACTATCAGGAGAGCTATCAACCAGGGTCACGCTGGCACTCTCAGCACCGGTTTTCGAAGGCGTAAAGGTCACATTGATCGTACAGGTCGCACTTGCAGCCAGGCTGGTGGGACAATTGTTTGTCTGCGTAAAGTCGCTGGCATTTGTGCCCGTCACGCTCAAGCCGCTGATGGTGAGGGGCGAGGTGCCAATATTCGTCAGGGTCGTAGACAACGACTTGCTGGCAATATTCATAACCTGCGAACCAAAACTCAAGCTCCTGGGTGAGAGCCGAACAGATGTTGAGATGATCGGAATAGTGAAGTTATTCGCCACCGCGACATCATCGAAGTAATCGGTGCCGGTCGCATCATTATTCAGGGTCAGTTTGCCGTAGCTGTTGGTCTGGGTCAGGTCGCCATTAAAGGAGCCTATCGAGGTACCATTAACCCAGACCTCGCCATGACCGCTCGTCGCCTGGTTGGTTTCGACTTCGATCGCGTACCAGGTGTTGGCACTCAGGATATTCGTACTGCTATAGACATCGTAGCGTGTGCCAGCGCCATTCCAGAAGTAGATGTCCAGGCCCTGGCGGCCGCTATCGTAATACATAATCCACTGGTTATGCCCGCCGCTATCCTGACCCAACGCAATCAGGGCGGTGGTGCTCAGACTGGAGAAGCGGAAGTAGAAGCGTGTGTAGGTCAGAGCTGGCAGCCCACTCAAAGCCGTTGAGATCTGGGACGTTTGACCTGAAGTGTTGGTTAACTGAGCGGCCGAAGTACCATTATTTACGACCGTCGATTCTACGGTTGCGCTGCCGGTTCCGCTTGATCCATTGCTCCATTGGCTAAAATCGCCAGTCTCAAAACCATCACTAAAGTAGATGGTTGGTGGGGGTGCGCCGGCTCCGCTCAGGGCCACCGTCTGGGGACTGTTCGGACCATCATCGGTAATCGCCACGCTGGCACTGCGGGAGCCCGTTGCGGAAGGCGTAAAGATCACGCTAATCGTACAGGTCGCGTTGTTTGCCACGCTTGTGCCGCAGGTATTAGTCTGCGTAAAGTCGCTGGCATTCGTGCCTGTCACAGCAATACTGCTAATGTTGAGGGTCGCGTTATTGTTATTGGTCAATGTAATGGTCTGGGCTTTGCTTGGACTCCCAGTGTTCAGGGTTCCGAAATTCAAGCTGGTCGGATTCAGGTTAACACCCACAACTTTTGGCACATCGGTACCGGAAAGGGCAAGCGTCTGGGGACTATTAGGCGCGGAATCCGTAATCGAGACGCTGGCAGAGCGCGCCGTCTGGCTTCCGCTTTGTGGCGTAAATGTCACACTGATCGTACAGCTTGCATTGACCGCCAGGGTATTCGTGCCAGTTGGGCAGGTATTGCTCTGCGCAAAATCGCTGGCATTTGTGCCTGTCAGGGCAAAGTTGCTGAAGGTCACGGCTGAAGTTGTGCTATTGGTCAGCGTCACGGTCTGGGGCGCGCTGGTTACACCTTCCGTCTCCGTCCCAAAATCAAGGCTGTTTGGTGTTAACGTCACCGATGGCACCGCAGAGACACCGGTGCCGCTGAGCACCACCGATTGAGGACTGTCGGCCGAGTTATCGGTAATCACAATGCTACCAGAGCGTGTACTGAGCGCCCCCGGCGTAAAGGTGACTTTAATTGTACAGGATGCCCCAGCCGCGACACTACTTCCACAGGTATTGCTCTGCGCAAAGTCGTTCGCAGTATAACCCTGAATTTGCACCATACTAATCGACAAGGCTGCCGAGCCAGTATTGGTGAGCGTAATCGTCTGAGGGGCACTTGTCGTTTTAACCGTCTGATTTCCAAAATTCAAGCTTGTGGTGCTGAGATTGACTACGGCACCAGATGTGATCCCCATCCCACTCAGGACTACCTCCTGGGTGCCTACTGAGGCGTTATCTGTTAAGGTCAGATTGGCGCTGCGCCAGTTAGCTGCCGTTGGCTTGAAGTTCACAGTCGCGGTACAACTGGCATTGGCGGCAAGACTACTTCCACAGGTATTGGTCTGTGTGAAGTCGCTGGCGTTGGTGCCAGTGACAGCAAGACTATTGATCGTGATGGCCGAGGCATTGGTATTGGTAAACGTCACCGTTTGAGCAGGAGCAGCGGCATTCAGGGCAGCATTCCCAAAGCTCAAGGTACCAGAACTGGTTGTGATGCCCGAATTGGGAGCTGAGCTGGCACCAATGAAGTTATTCAGGATATTGGCCGTCGTTTGTTGGATGCCAGCATTGGTGTAGGTATTGCCCTGAATACTCGCTAGCCCCAGGCTCCACTGGATCGTCCCCGATGCAAACACTCTCGCGCCACTTGGGGCGGTATAGAGCGTGGAATTGGAGAACGAGTTGAAGCCGCCATTATAGCCATGTACAGGTGAACTGGAGAGTACCGTCAGGTTGGGAGGTGTCGCACCATTGTTAAACACTTTGTCATATTCGTAACCCACGATACCTGGGATGGAGGTTCCATCCTTAAAGCCAGTCCCGGCATAGATCCAGTTCGAAGCATTCGCGACAACATAGGCATAATCCTTATCTTCCTGTTGTTCGTACATCACGCCCAGGAGACCATTTTCGGGTTGATTCACGAATGGATCGCGCCAATTTGAGGTCACAATCGAGTTATTTACACCATACTGCGGATCGGGTCCCGGTGCGGATGAGGCGGTCGCAAAATCTTTATAGCCGACCTGAACACGGTCCGCCACCCCGGCAGAGTTTGCCTCAAGGCGAATCTGCCAGTAAGCGGTGTTGGCTGAGAAGAATGCCACATTGACACCCGCACTGATCGCACTTTGTACGGCGTTGCGCATCCCCATTGACCAGTATTCGTCGTGTCCAACCGAGAGGAAAGCTTTATGCTTCAAAAGTTCGGCGGGGCGAGCATCAGTGTCAATGTTGGTGGTATAGGCGACGTTGTAGCCTTGACTCTCCATCCAGTAGACAAAGTAATACTCAAAGAAGAAGTAGTGCCCAGCGCCGTTGCTGTCGCCTGGATTAAATGGCCGATCAAAGGAGACCTTGGTGGCATGGGGATAGGGGTATAAAGATTTGTTCGTCAAATCATTATTGTACAAACTTGTCCCACCCCAGGTATTGTACGCCTGAGAGGTCGTCACGCTTGTCTGGAACATCACATCTTCGTTACCACCGTCATCACGTACGACAAACAGGATAAAGCTGGAGAAACCAGTCGAGGAAGTAAGTTTTGCGAGATAGATTCCCGTGACCCAGGTAGAGGGAATCGTCAGGGTTGTTGTCTTGGTCCAACCGGTACAGGAGACCATACCAGTTACCGGGTCTGGATTGGGAATGGCCTGATGCAGGCCGGGGAAGCTACCCAACGAGGTGATTAACCTTGCTCCAAGCCCTTGATAATAGCCGGTCCGAAAGATGTCAATCGTGAAACTGGGAGCAGTCGTCGTGACATACAGGTCCAACGATTCTCCATGATTGACACTGATCTTTGAGCCAAAGCCCGAAAGCGTAGCAGGAGCAGAATCCGCAGCGAAATCATTCCAGCCAGTTGTACCAGGCAGGTTGTTCTCAATCTGGATAGGATTTTGAGTAGCTGTAGAATTTTTTAGTGAAGAAAAGGTAGAAGCATGCACAGCAGCATAAGGCAATCCACCAGTAATCATTCCCAGCAACAGCATAGCCGCAAGTATGGCGGAAAATTCTTTTTTAAAGGCGCTTGTTAATTTTTGTTTCATAAATGTACTCGGACTTTCCAAGCAAGCAACACTAGGAAGAAAGTCATCCCCCCTGGTACTTTTAGTGCAATGAATAAGGACAAATTCTATAGACACTTCATACATAAAATTACAATGTTGGGCACAAATGTTCACGTTTCTGATTTAAGAATAGTTCAGCTAAGTGGAGAATCAGTGAAGATGCTGGTCAAGGAATGTGATGAAAGTAGGTAAAAAGTTGTAAATCTATAAAGAGCAGCTACACAATGGCTGGCGCCCCGCAAGCGGCTCTCTTCCAGTCTCCAGGGGATAGTACCTTTGGGCTATAATATTTTCGTTCTCTCTACTGTAATCGAAGGGCCTGATACGCAAATTGCATGAAGCGATCCTGGAATCTTATTTTCTGCTCAAGCGGAATTGTCGTATGTCCTGCATCAAACCACTCCACTTCGCTAGCACATTGATAAAGAAATAAAAAATTAGTCAACAAACGGCAGCGGAGCAGGTCTTCCATCCGGGGCCGAATAAAAACCGGATGGTAGCCTGCTCCGCTGCCTTCTTCGATCAGCGCAAATCTACAAGCGCGGCATTTAGTTTACCGCGATCTTGAAGTTGCGAATTTCATAGCCTGTCACGAGCTTATTCCAGCTAACCGAGGGCTTCTGCTCAATACGCAGACCATCCATCGACAGCAAAGGCTGCAAGAAAATGTCGGTCTCCTGAATCGCGATATAGGAGCCGGGGCAACGATGAACACCATCACCGAAGCCCATCAGCTCGCCTGGTACACGCTCGCCTTTGAGCTCGCGACCGGGGCAGAGCATCAGAGGTTGCTCGCCAACCACGGTTTCATCGGTATTGGCCCCGTGAATACTCACATCAATCAGCGCCCCTCTGGGGATTGCATACTCTTTGCCGCCGCTGCTAATTTTCAGATCGGCGGTGGCACGGCGGTAGAGATGACCAACAACAGGCTCCAGGCGCAGCACCTCGGCAAGCTGGGCAAAACGCTCGTCTTCGGGGGCTGCCAGATAGTTATCCCGAAGTTCAGGACGCTCCAGAAAATGCCAGGCCGCGACGCTGATAAACTCGCGGGTCGTAATCATCCCTGCGGCGGCATAGGTAATGCACTCTGTCAGAATTTCGGCATCATTATAGCCCTGGGCCAGCAGATGGGAGATGACATCCTCGCGTGGTTGACGTTTACGCACCTCAATCGCCGGTTTGACATCCAGGTAAAAGAAGGCAGCCACACGGGCCTGACTTAACACAAGTTTCATGATCGCGCGCGGACTTTTGCCGAAGGCGGTCGGATCGTTATCAAAAAAGGCTTCCAGGCGCTTTGCCATACCAGGCAGGCGGCTATCAGTCAGACCAACAACTTCGGCAGCCACACGAACGGCCAGTCCCAGACTTAACTGACTGAGATCGGCCTCCTTTTTGCGCTTCAATTGCTTGAGCTGGCGATTGACCAGCCGCTCCATCAACTGTCGATAGTTGGAGCTAACGGTTTTAGGCGTGAAGAAGCGGGCCGTCTGCTTGCGCTGGAGCTGATGTTCTTTCCCCTCCTGGTAAATAATCGGTCGGTTTTGCATCTGCGACGAGACCTTTTCCAGCAATTCGGCATTAAAACCGGCCTGTTTAGTGTCGCTATGGCGCAGGATTGTTCGCGCCTCGTTAAAACCTCGCACGTGCCAGAGGCCAACCTCATCACATTCAATATCAGGAGCTGCCAACGGCTCAGCCGTACGAGCGGTCTTCTGTTGCGACCACTGAGAGTGATCAATTGGACAACGAGCGGCAGAGCCTTGAGCGAGTGAGTCTGCCGTCTCATTCGGGATAGATTGCGTCATTATGTACTTCTTTCTATATACCCTGAACAGGTGAGATCTTCACTTTTCATCTATTGACACAGCAATTGTGATCTATCGGCAACCATATGAAACACTATATAATTTATGATATACTATAGATCATAAATCAGCCAGGAGTCAAGGGGAGTAACATATTGTAGGATTTAACGTTATGATATTTAGAAGCAAAACAGGCGTAAGAAATATTAAAATATCTGAATATGGAGCATAAACATGCAAGCACAGGATCGAAGAGTGAAGCGCACTCACAGTCTTCTCTCCAATGCACTTATCAAGCTCACGCTGGAAAAAGGCTACGATGCAGTCACAATTCGAGATATTACTGAGCAAGCAGATATTGGATATGCGACTTTTTTCCGCCATTATAAGGATAAAGATATTCTGCTCCATGAGGTGTTGGATGTTGTGCTGGCGGAGATGATTGCTCTTTTGCCACACGGCTCTGCATCGGATTCCGCTGAAGTTGGGACATTAATTTTTAAGTATGTGCAGGAACATCAAGATGTTATTCAGGTGCTATTGAGGACACGAGGTTCATCGGACTTGCTACAACATATGCTTGAAAGTGGCAGCGAAAGCATCTTACACAAGAACAAACCGCGTCCGGGTAGTCCAGTCCCAGCCGAGGTTGCGGCCTATCACATCGTGTCCTCCTCGATCGCGCTGATTCAGTGGTGGCTTGACCATGATCGGCCCTATCCCCCGGAGCAAATGGGCATCATTTATCAAGAGTTGATCGCCAACCCGACCAGTAAGACTGCCTTCCTGGCCTGAGGCAGGCAATCTAGACCTCAACTGGACAAAGGGATTGGTAAGGGCGCTGCCCTTGTAACCCAACAGGGGAGCTGGTTCCCCTGCACCCCTTAAGAAATTATATGCATTCTTGATAGCCTTAAAAGGAAGATTACACGTGTCGGACAATAACAAAACGATACCAAACGATTTACAAAGCGACGAGCTGCTTCAAGCAGTCAGGCTTGAAAAGATTGTGCCGCTGAACGGGCCGATCTATCTTGCAGACTATGATCCTGAGTGGCCTCGACTCTTTGTGCGAGAGGCAGAGAGAATCCGGGACATTCTGGGCAATAAGATAGTGCTACTTGAACACGTTGGTTCGACCTCAATCCCAGGTCTCGCAGCCAAGCCGAGAATTGATATGCTGCTCGTGGTCGCAGATTCGTCTGACGAAGCGGCTTATGTTCCGATGATGGAGACGGCTGGCTATAAACTGAATATCCGCGAACCTGAATGGCACGAACATCGGCTATTCAAAGGGCCAGACACTGATATCAACCTGCATGTCTTTTCGCCTGATTGCTCTGAGACCGAGCAAATGCTGCTCTTCCGCGACTGGCTTCGCAACAATCCCGGCGAACTTCAACTTTATGAGCAAACCAAACGGGAACTTGCAGCCCGGGACTGGAAGTATGTCCAACACTACGCCGATGCCAAAACGGCTGTCGTCCAGGAAATACTAAAGCGAGCAAGAGGAGAGGCATAAGAGGGCACTCGCATAACCCGCCCAAAAGCTAGATTGGGGTGCAGGGGAACCAGTTCCCCTGCCGGGTTGCAAGGGCAGCGTCCTTGCCAACCTACTCTTCATTCCTGCAAAATAGACACATACGACTTCATCTATCGCGGTTAAACCCACCGATTTTTAGGGTTTATACTTAAATATTTTTTTCATTTGACACGACTAATAGATTGACTTCAGTTTCAGCCATCTGACAAAAAAGATGCAGGCGATACTTCCGTTTTCATTGGAAGCAATCACCCGCATCTTCTCAGTGAGAAAGCAAAATGTTTCGATTAACAAAACTTTACTATACCAACAGCCAGCGATCAAACCAGCGGCGTACACGCTCGAGAACATCTAGCTGATGGGCTCGTTCGCTGAAATCATGCGGCTCACGCGGGTAAACGACAAACTCGGTTGGAATGTCACGCTCCCGCAGAGCCCGATGAAAGCCAGTCGCCTGGCTTAGCGGGACACGCGCATCCTTCTCGCCATGCAGGATTAAAACTGGTGTTTTGACGTTGCCCGCGAACGAAATCGGACTGGTTCGATGATGTTGAAGAGGTCCAACGCCCTCCCAGGGTGCGCTGCCACCCAACTCGCGTTCAAAAGTGGGCAGGTCGCTGGCAACGACCATCAAGCCCCAATCGCTCACGCCTGCTCCCATGATTCCAGCCTTGAAACGATCGGTCTGGGTCACAGCCCAGGCGGTCATAAATCCACCCTGGCTCCAACC
>DASSXK010000161.1:0-4873 GCA_035703945.1 Ktedonobacteraceae bacterium
TAGTGAACCGGATCTTTGATTACAATTCTGCCTGCCATCACCGGATCTGCTTTTAGTAAACATCCAACTACCCCGGCAGGGAGAGGCAGCCTGGCCCAGGTTTTACCCGCATCATTGCTTCGGTAGAGATAATGGCTGTCCTGGGTCGCTGTATAAGACGCATCGAAATAGGCAGGTGGACAAAGATAGACGACCCCCTGCTCGCTCGGTGACGAGGTCACTTCAACCTCAGTAATAAATGGTAAAGGCACCGCTTTGTGACCATTTGAGATGAGAAACTGCGGATAGGTCCAGCGTTTGACCCAGCCGGTGTTGAGTCGAACAGGCATGATCGGGAGGGTGGCGATCGGTGTCGGGGTATAATGCTGGTTCCCGCCCGCCGCTTTCGTACCTTTCGTCGTTCCGTGTGTAAAGAAAAGCAAGACGCTTGCGAGAATGGTAAGTAAGACCAGCATGGCAAGCACAGCGGTCTTCTTTCGCTGCCTGGATGCCCTGCTTGAGGGCGGCCCATCGTGCCGTTGTGCCGTCTCTGTTTGTTCCTGTTTTGTCCTTGTCGCTTTAAAAAATCGCTTTATCATATCGGTTCCTCTTTTCTGGATCGGGGGTCGTGTGATCCAGTGATTGGGTGATTCAGGCCTGATTTCCCTGATAAAAGGTGCTTGATCAGATTCTCTATAGATAACCCCAAAAGTATTCAAAAGCGGACGCGAATCAGCACAAGTGTCATCAGGAGCAGAAAAAGTGCGAGAGGCGCTTGTTTCTTTTTCTTCCTGGTGCTCCCTTGCCTGGATCTGGTGGAGAACACTCTCGGCCAGCGAGGGATATGTTTTTTGCGGTGGCTTGTCAGAGAATGAGTCTCTAAATGAAGCAAATTTGTGCTGAGAAATGGTGGTGCAATAAACAACTTTATGCTATTTAGGCACGCCGGTAGTTTAACATGATTTTTAGGATTTTACAATATATCCGACAGCAGAAATTTTATGAATCTTTGATAATTATAGAAATATTTCATACCAATCTGATTTTAAGAGATTTTCGATGTCATTAAGTATAACAGGGAGTAATACGATAATTAAATGGGCAGATTGGGGCTCTGTCTCACTTTTGGTGATGTCGGATTTGCAGGACAAATCCATCATCAAAAGTATGCCTGAGCCATATCTGGAGCGAATTTCTTCGATCTTTCAAAAAATTGCTCTCAAAACCACACCATTTTTGCAAAAAGTTGGATCTAATATAGTGTAGTAAGGAGAAAGACGTTCCCTCTGTTTGCTCTTCTTCAGCATCCTTACAAACAAATGAACTACAACTCACCTCTTTTATACACATCACTTCTATGCACTGATGTGTAATAATTTAAGCCTAATCTACTTTGAAGAAAAAAATACAGGCCCTCCACCTCTGGCCCCTGATGCTTTCACTCCAGATTGGACTCAAATTCAGGATACATCAAATGCCCTTGTTTCCATCCCAAAAAAGATGTTAATTCAGAGCACCTGTTGTACAATAATAGAGCCAATCATCATAATGGAGCGGCTTTAAAACCGACCGCTTGTAAATTCATAGATAGGATTAATATGCGTTGTCCAAACTGCCAGACAGAGAACCCGCGTGGCGCAAAGTTTTGCTTAGAATGTGGAAACCGACTACTGGTCTGCCCCAACTGCGGAACCGTAAACCTTCCCGTCGCCAAATTTTGCATTGAATGCGGCACCTCCCTGCGCACCTTGGACCCACGCGCCACCCAACCCACGCTCCCGGCCGTGCAAGCTCCCGGCATCGATCAACCCGGCTTGCCTCAGCCGGAAGAGCGACGCGTCGTCACAATCATGTTCGCCGACATCACCGGTTCAACGCCCCTGGCCGACAGACTGGACCCCGAAGATATGCGGGCCATCCTGGCAGGCTATTTTAACCTGATGACGGAACAGATCCGCAAACATGGTGGCACCGTCGAAAAATATATCGGTGATGCCGTCATGGCCGTCTTCGGCGTCCCTCTGACCCACGAAGACGATCCCGATCGCGCCATTCGGGCCGCCCTGGATATGCAGGCCGCCCTGGCACAGTTCAATCAACAACGCCAACAACAGGACACGGAGGCCACGCGCCTGCAAATGCGCATCGGGATCAATACAGGCGAGGTCGCCGCAGCCCCCGGCAGTCGCCAGGACTTCTTGATCACCGGCGATGCCGTCAATGTCGCGGCTCGCCTGCAACAAACAGCGGCCCCGGACACAATTCTCATCGGCGAGCGAACCTATCTGACCACGCGTGAGGTTTTTGATTTCCGAGCAATTGCTCCTCTGCATCTGAAAGGCAAGAACGAAGCCATTCACGCCTGGGTTGTGCTGGGACTCCACAAAAGCACCACCATCATTACCCAGCATCCTCGTGGCATCGAGGGTCTACGCGCCCCGCTCGTTGGCCGCCGTCTGGAACTGGCAATGATGCACGCGACCTATGCGCGTGTCCAGAACGAACGACACCCGCATCTGATTACACTTCTCGGTCTGCCGGGAATTGGGAAAACCCGCCTGGTACGTGAGTTTATCGCACGCGAAAAAGAGGCCGCCAAAAGCGCCTCGGCCACTAAAAGCCCGGTCTTCCCACACGTCCTTCAGGGCCGTTGTCCACCCTATGGCGAAGGGATTACTTACTGGCCGCTGGTAGAGATTCTGCGCTCGATTATCGGCGCGGAGGATACAGCAGATAACGATACGATCCAGCGCCTTTTCATCGACTTTGTGGTCGATACGCTCACAGAAGCCAAAAGCAATGAAGATCCGTTGCAGATCGCGGCCGCCATCGCCCGCAGCGTTGGTTCCGGCCTGGGTGGCCAGATCAACGATCCGCTCTACACCGATCGCCTGGAACGCGAACATCAGCGCAGTATCCATAACAAGAATCGCAATATCGAGCAAAGTGGTCCCCGAACGGCTCTGCAACGAGCCTGGCGCGTCCTGCTCGAAGCACTCGCCCAAAAACATCCGCTGATCCTGGTCATCGATGATCTGCAATGGGCCGATGAAGCCCTGCTTGACCTGCTGGAGTATCTAACCGACCGCATTACCGATGTGCCGATCCTGTTCATCTGCCCCGCCAGACCCGAATTCATCGAGCGGCGGCGCGAATGGGGTGGCGGGCAGCGCAACTTTACAACGATCAATCTGGAATCGCTCTCCAGTAGCGAAAGCAGCGAGTTGGTGGACGCCCTGCTGCACACCGATGATCTCCCCGGCGTGCTCCGTCAAACGATCCTGGCCCGTGCGGAAGGCAATCCTTTCTTTGTCGAAGAGATTGTGCGTATGTTGATTGATCAGGGAGTCTTGATCTATAAAAATGGCTGCTGGTATATCGGATCTCAGACCGGCGCTCTATTCAGCGAGCTGGCAAATCCAGCCACCCATCCCGTCGATAACCTGATCGATCAGCACTATGCCTTCCCGCTGCCACAGGTCCCTGACACAATTCAAGGCGTCCTGGCCGCCCGCATCGACCTGCTGAATAAGGTTGAAAAGAACGTTCTACAACACGCCGCAATCATCAGTCGCTCGTTCTGGCTCTCAGCCCTGCTGGAGCTGGCTTCGGGACTCTCAAAAGAAGCTATCGTACAGGCGCTGGACTCGCTAATCGAGCGCGACTTCATTGTTGAGACCGAGCGCAAAGGTCGCAGTCCGATCGAGGATGACCGGGTCTTTAGCTTCAAGCATGTGCTGATTCGCGATGTCGTCTATAACAACACGCCGCGCACGCGTCGCTCCTATGAGCACGCTCAACTGGCCCTCTGGCTGGAGAAGATTACAGCCGACCATAGCGATACCTATGTCGAGTTGCTGGCCTATCACTATCAGCAAGCCTTTAATACATGGTCTGCCAGCCTGCTAACCAACGCCCTGGCTTCACGTGGAAGTGGAACAGTCTATCGCGCCAATAGCGCAGCCCGCCTGACCCGACCCGAGCTACGCCGCCGTGCCATTCACTATCTGACCCGCGCCGGTGATCTGGCACTGCACAGTTACTACACTATTCGCGCCATCCAGGCCTATGGAGAGGCTCTAGATCTGTTGAGCAACAGTTCGCCCGATCCATTGACCCTTTCCAGAATGCACAAAAAGCTTGGCAATGCCTATGCCCAACGTGCCAACGCCGATGAAGCCTGGCAGGAATACGTACAATCTCTGAAGCTCAGAATTGAGTCGCTTTCTCAGGAGCCAGATGAGGAGGAACACAACGGACTGCTGCGTCTCTATGAAAGGTTAGCAGAACTGGGAACTCGCTGGCTCGGTTGGTTCGATAAAGCTCCAAGCGTGCAAGAGGTCCGCACCTATATCGATGAAGGTCTCAAGCTGCTGGAAGGTCGTACGCCCGGTCGCTCGCATGTGGCGTTCCTGACATACCAGGCGCTCTGGTATATCCTGCAATGCAATGCCAGTCCCGGTCGACGGGCCGAACTGGTCGATCAGGCGCTACGCAGCGGTCAGGAAGGCTATCGGATCGCCGAGGAGATTCAAGACGTTCCCTCCCTCTGGCTGACATTGGACGCCCTGGGCTACATCTATCGCAAACACCACCGTTATCAGGAGGCCCTGAAGGCTCAGGAGCGGCGTTTGGAGCTCGCCCCGCAAATAGAGAGCCGCGAGGAGTTGCATGACCTCTACGCCTCATTAGGGCGCATTTACACCAGCGTTAGCAATTACGCGGCGGCGGCACACTGGTTTGGCCAGGCCTGGAATATTGCGCAAACGATGGAAAGTCCTTCAATGCTGCTGGATAGTATGAATGGCCGAATGTTTGCCTGGTATTACTGGAATCACTGGCAGGATGCTAACGAAGTTGCCCAACGCATGCTCCAGATGACCGAGCAATATCA
>DASSXK010000246.1:0-4368 GCA_035703945.1 Ktedonobacteraceae bacterium
CAACGGGCATGCTCTGCCACATAACTTTTCGCTGCAACAAATGGCAAAGTTTTTGCCTGTTAGTATTGATCAAATGGTCGTTTTCACAAGGATTGCGAAAAGGTATGAGTCAGAAAACGTCGAGAAATGAGGCAGAGAGAGATAAACGTTGCTCTTTATGACACAAGGCATAAAATGGCCGCAGCGTTCTTTGCAGGAAAGAACGTCACGGCCAAAATATGGTTTTTTGGAAAATTCCTCAACGAGTTTTTCCGACGAGTTGACCAGAACCGATGGGACTCGCACTCTGGCAACCAGCGGCACGAGTCTGGGGAACAAATGGCGCAGATGGAGTGAGCGGACCGGTCAGCAGACGCGGAATATGGGATGTTGCGGCGCGAGCTTTCTGTATTCTTCTATGGGAGCGTCTGGACTGATAGCGAACCCTCTGCTCTGGCCCGGCGCCTTGCTGACAAATTCCTTCAGGAGAGCAGCGCACAGGTCTATATCCTTGATCTCCTCGACGCTGACCTTCTCTTCTCTTCGATTACGATAGAGCGTGCAGCCACCTACCGCTCGGAGGTTCTTGACCCAATCTGATTGGGCAAAGCCTGCAACGAGCCAGCGCTCTCCTTGAGCGTGCAGGACGAAGAGGGGAACGGTATAGATTTTGCCACTCTTGCGACCAGGAACTTTGATGAGATACGCACCTGGCAGCAAGCCGAGGCGCACGATGGTGATGTAGATGCTATCGATCAGTTTCTGTCCCTTTGGCAAATAAGAAGCTTTCTTTGGCACAGGAGGTTCTGCTTCTTCCGTCATTCTGTTCAGGATGTGCAATGAAGGGCTTTCTAGGTGTTCATTTCGTGACAGTTTATCACTTTGGGAAAGGGATGAACAAGGGTGAGAATTTATGTGTCAGAAAACAAGTGCTTTATGGTCGTCTTCATTCAAGAAAACAGCCAAATGCAGCTAGGAAAATTTATGGCTCTGACACAGCTTTGGGGATAAGCTCATCGGTAAAATTGCACAGAAGGATTCTCCCGCGAACCTGGTGCTGCGCACTCGCTTTCTTTCTGAGCCCTTCCATACCCAGAGAAATTTCGGTATACTTGTGCTGAAGAGGAAGCACTTAGAAAAAAGGAGACTCCTCCCATGCCCATTTACTTTTACACGCCTCATGAAGAACCATATGGCTGCTTCTCGAACTTCTCCCAGCACGGGATCGAGATGGATGGGCTCTGGTGGCCAACCGTTGAACATTACTTTCAAGCCCAGAAATTCGCTGGGACTCCTCATGTTGCACAAATTCAGCGGGCCTTGACGCCCAAAAAAGCCGCGGAGATGGGAAGAAATCGTGCGTGGCCCCTGCGTTCTGATTGGGAAATGGTCAAGGATGAAGTGATGTTCAAAGCGGTTTTCCGAAAGTTCGAGACCCATCGCGAGTTGCGGACGCTCCTGATCTCGACGGGTGAAGAAGAAATCGTTGAGAGTGCCCCTGGCGACTACTACTGGGGGTGCGGGGCCGATGGGAGTGGACAGAATAAATTGGGCAAGATCTTGATGGAGGTCAGGAGCATTCTCTCCCAACGCACAGTTGAGGAAAAGCCCCAGGAACAAGCCAAGCAGAAGAGAAGAAAGTAATCCAGGTTCGGAGAGGTCCTTAGAGGCGATGCAAGACCCGCTGGCGGAGCAAGGCAAATCCTGCCTTGCCGTACATCATCCGCTTGATGAGCTTTATCCTGGTCACGTGGCCTTCTGTTTGGCCATTGTTGATTTGCAGTGTTAATCCCGCCTGCACAGCGGCTTTGTCGTGTTCCACGCCATGGGCAAAACTGGCTAGTTCTGGAAGACCGCTTTCGTGGACGCGAGCAAGCCAGGTGTCCAAGCGCTCTCCTTCGCGCTTGCGGAGTATCTGAAGAAAATCCTGGGTCAAGCAGTACGCCGTCTCCAGATCGAGATGGACCCGGCGAAGTGCCGTCAGGTCCATCCGTTCGCCCTCGTCCAACTTATCTGGAGACCGCAGAAACAGGTACACTGCGGCAGTTGACGTGTATTGGATCACTTGATGCGTTTCTGCCAGGGATTTCACTTCTGTCTTCTTGAGTGTTTTGAGGAAGCGATAAACCATGCGTTGTGATCCAGGATAGCCCTGCGCTGCGATCTCCTGCCACAGACGAGTGCCGTTCTGCTCCCCGTCCTGCCAGCGTTTGAGGACGTAAGGAGCATAGGGGTCAAAGTCGCTCTGGCGTTTGCGCCGAGGTCTGGTATCAGGGGCCACTCCTCTCTCGAACCAGTGCCGCACCGTTCGTTCGCTGACACCGAACTGACAGGCAATCTCTTTGATCGCAAGCCCTTGTTCGCGCAGGCGCACGGCCTGCTGATACCGTGCATCTCGCTCGGCGCGCCGGGTCGCAATGGTCCATGCAATATGAACTCCTGGGTCTGGACGCCATTCTTCGACAGAAACGCTTGTCTCTTCTTGCGCTTCTGTTTTTTCGTTTGCTTCCTGATTGACTACTTTCAATTCAGAGAGAATCCGCGCAAGGAGCCGCTGCACCGCATCTGACAAGTTCTGGCACACGTGGAAACGATCAGCCACCTGGATCGCTTGCGGAGCACCAGTCGAAGCTGCACTGGCATATTCTGCACCACGGTCACGGCTCACATGGGTAATCTCTGGATGGGCGGCCATCCACGCGGAAGCGGTGTCCGCCTGCCGATCGGGCAGGATGTCGATGATCTGGTGAGCGTCCAGGTCTACGACGACCGTGCCGAACGTTCTGCCGCGCCGAAATGCGAAGTCATCAAGACCAAGACACACCACATGCTCAGCCTGCAGCGTGGGCAACGCCATCACCCGGCGCACAACCGTCATCCAGGACGTAGTAATCCCCAGATGAGCGGCCAGTCGCGCACCGAGTCTGCCGCAGGTTGCCAACCCGATCGACTGCAATGCCTCATTCAAGCGGGTGGTCATTTGTGCCCACGGTGCCACCAGATGCGGAAGTCGTTCGGCAAAGACTTTGCGCACACAGTCAGCGGTGTCACAGAAGAACTTGCGCACGTACAAGATCAGCCGAACGCGCTGCCCTGTACAGGGCAGGTCTTTCACTGTCCGGCGATAGCGACTGTGCAGGCGAGTCGTGGGCTGCTGACACAACGGGCACAGTGCATTCGGCGAGGTCGCAGTCACGTGGAGCACGAGTTGATCCTCGCGCTGCTCTGTTTGGGTCAGTTCCAATTCCTCACCCAACGGGAAGAACTGAGGTGTATCCATCCTGACGTGGTTCTCCTTTTCTCACGTTTGTGAGAAAAAACGAACCATTCAGCGCACTATCTCACCCATCTCTCTCCGAGTATATTGATGAACTTATCCCCAAACCTGTGTCAGAGCCAATTTATGTGGCAGAGCCAACTCAATGCTACACTGTACTAACCCGCTTTATGAGCTGGCTTCCAGCAAACCGATGAAAATTTATTGAGTCAAACAACAAAAATTTCAAAGCACGATGTGGTTTGATTACTCTGGAGGTCTAATTCATGGCAAAGCTGCGAGCTATCTTTGGTGGGGTGTTAATTATCATGGCAATAATTTCTTTAACACTCTTGTTTATCGGTTTATCCAAGTTTGGCCAACCTGTCGCTGGCGTCTATATCTGGGGTGGGGCTTTGTTAGCGACGGCAGAGAATGTTATTGTAGCTTTACTAAACAGGCGATTTCTGCTTCAACCAGCTTCCAGCATAAGTACGTGGCTCATTATTATTGTCGTGGCTGGAGTAATAATTGCGATATTTGTTTTTGCCCTGATCTTCATTGGTTTGTTTGCCTCTATCTACCGTCCAGCATCTCCAGCCGGTCGTATCTCTCTTCTCGCTGGCGCATTATTAGCAATAGCCGGGGGGATCGTATTGTTTTCCATTTATCGACATAAGATATAAAATGTGTTGCATGCTTTTGGAATGAAACACTTGTATCGCTCATCAAGGCTCGCGTACTATAGTGATAGATCTTCTTTGAATCAGTGAAGAAGGCAGAAAGTAGAGGGTATGAGCGGAGCTATGCGTGAAGCACCCAGAATTAGCGAGGAAGACCTGCGAGCTTGTTTGCAAGATCAGTATGATCTGAGCCCCGTCACGCTGACGTTTATTCCCCTGGGACGTGACTACGATGCCGGAATATATCGCGTGGAAAGCGAGCAGGGAACAGTCTATGCGCTCAAAGTTACGTCTCGGCCGCTCTATGAACCACGATGCCTGATTCCACGCTACCTCAGGGATCAAGGGATTGCATCGGTCGTGGCTCCCATTCCCACCCGCAGCGGTACATTCTGGGTCCAACTCTCGGATTGGACCGTAATCGTCTACCCCTGGATTTCCGGGGAGAGT
>DASSXK010000281.1:0-2235 GCA_035703945.1 Ktedonobacteraceae bacterium
ATCAGCCGCAGAAGCCAGAGCAAGCTCTGGATCTGGCACGTCTTTTTTTCTGAGATCCGCAAGCCAGACCTCATCAATAGGGACATTGGTAGCTTGCCAGAACGGTTCTATCTCTTCGGCGGAGGTGAAGGCCCCTTCCACAAACAGCAAAGAAATGAGGCTTTTCAGATTCCGCATGTTGGGTTTGTTGAAGTCGTTCTCCCAATAGTTCACACTCGCAACGGAGACGTTGAGGCGCTTGGCCACATCGCTCTGTTTTAATTGCTTGACACGGCCACGTAACGTCTTCAGTTGTTTGCCAAAACTGCCCTCCATTGCACAATTTCTCCTGTTCTTTGCACAAAATTAAGAAACATAAACCTGGATCTCATGAATTTCCCTTCAAACATAAAGGCATATTAATGTACCAGGCTCATGTTTATGGCATAGTGAGAGCACAGACAGAACAGCAGCACGGTAGGAAATAGAAACATCGTTTGCTTGCTAATACGCTCTGCCAGCTTTTCCCTTTCACACAGGGAAAAGCCATCTTTAATAGTAACATACCTCTCGTGATATGAGAATGAGTAATCTTTGATTGATCTGGCACATAGTAGGGAACATGACTGGTGATATTTTTCTTTGCTGACGTCCATGGTGCTCTCGCTGCTAAGTAGAGGCCTGGGCTGGGAGGTGCTTGAGTGTCTAGTGATCAACTAAGCGACAACACCTTGATACAGGCCCTTGCCAGCGGGCAAGGATGGGCTATGGCGATCCTCTACCAGCGCTATAGCTCTCTCCTGTATGCTTTCGCCTATCGTATCGTTGCCGATCACCAGGTGGCCGAAGATCTTCTGCAGGAATCTTTCCTGGCGGTGTGGCAACGTGCTTCCTCTTACTCTCCCCAATTGGGAGCAGTCTATACCTGGCTTGCAGCGATCACTCATCACCGGGCCATTGATTACGTACGCAGCAGACGCAGTTATGTAGTCTTTACGTTAGGTGAAGTGAAAATATTTCTGTTGTATTAATTGTAAAGGGGAATTGCACAGAGACATGTCAGAGCCGCAAACGTGGCGTGAACTGCTTAGGGAGATCATCAAGAACTCGCACGAGCGAAAACGGATTGCCGCAGCTTTGGGCGTCAATCCGATCACCATTGTGCGCTGGATGCGGAGCGAAACAGCCCCGCGTGGGCCACACTTGCAGCGGTTGCTTGAACTTATTCCCCAACTCCAACCTCTCATTGCAGAAGAATTCGATGCCCTCTCCTCTCTCCCCTCAGAAGCGCCACCGGGCGCTATCCCGATCACTTTCTATAACCACGTTCTCGGTCTCTATGCCACTGTTCCAGATCACCAGCGTTTCTGGTCAATCTGCACGGCTGTTTTGCAGGAAGCAGCGAAGCATCTTGGCTCGCGTCATGTGGATCTGGACATCAGCGTTGTGCAATGCCTGGCCCCGTACCAGGGGAATATCGTTCGTTGCCTTCGTGAGCATGTAGGACTGGGAACTTCCCCGGGGAAAGAGCAAGTTGAACTGCGCATGAAGCTCTTTGGTGCAGAGTCGCTCGCTGGATACGTTGTCGAATCCGGTCATCCATCAGCGCTTGCTAACCTCAGCGAAGAGCAGGGACTTCCTCACCAGTTGCCTGAACAGGCTCGCAGTGCAGCGGCATTTCCGATCTTCCATGCCAGCCGCATTGCCGGTTGCCTCCTCGTAGCGAGCACCAAACCAGACTATTTTCGCTCCCCTGCGCTGCTTGACCTCATTGAAGCCTACACAACACTGCTCGCGCTGGCGTTTGATCCTGAGGATTTCTATGAGTCCCAATCCATCAAACTCGGGATCATGCCTTCTTTCCAGGTACAGGATTCCTACTTCGCCACCTTCCAGCAGCGCGTCAAATCGATGCTAAAAGAATCTGTCGCTGACCAGCAACCCATCAACTTCGTGCAGGCAGAGCAACGCGCCTGGTGGCAGATAGCTGAGGAACTCTTAGGGATCTCACCACGCCTTTTACCAGAAACGTGACGACTCCCCACGGCTAAAAGCCACAGGGTTTTACGGCGCGGTTTGATACAGCGATTTTCGTACAGATGCAAGGGCTTTGCTGCTTGGCAAGCCCACTTCCAACCTTTCACCTCTGCGTAGCAGAAGAATACTTATTGTGAGAGGGTTTAGTACTGCGGGGCGTCGGAAGCGGAATGGAGTGCGGAGGCAACCAGGGAATGCGGACAAATCGCCATTCGCTGA
>DASSXK010000381.1:0-6133 GCA_035703945.1 Ktedonobacteraceae bacterium
CTGTTGCTGAATGGAGGCTTTTTCTGCCGCAAGTTCCTGCATCTCGTGTTCGCAGGATTTGGCAAGGGCGTTTGTCCACCAGGCAAGATCTTCGCGCTCTCGCCATTCGGTAGGCATTTTCTTGCTGGCGATCCAGGCGAAAAAATCTATTTGTCGGCCTTGCTGCATGCTCATAAAGCCAATCTCACAATGCGCGAGCACTTGTTCACCTGCGACCAGGCGATCACATTCCTGCAATACCTGTTCGGCCCAGGCATCAAGCGTGCTATCGGGAATAAGAGGAGAAAAATCGGGAAGCTCGGTAACATCACCAAAACAAAGTTTTAGAACCAAATGCCAGCCTGATGAGAACAGGTATGAGTTATGCGCGATGGGACCTGGAATAGCAAGGTTCAACGTATCTTTAAGGTAGCGCCAATCTCTCGCTCTTGTAAGAGCGGCGACCGCGCTTCCCCGCTGAGCAGGAAAGGTCTGGCGAATATGCTCCTGCTGCTCATCGATCAAGCGACGGAGTTGCTCTTGTTTGGAAAGGGGACTCATCTTCGATCCTTTATGTATGCTATTTCAGATGTGAAGCGTTACACTTCATGCTTCTGCATCTAGAAAAGGTAACAACCAGCCAGTACCAGGAACAGAATCTATTCGTGGCCTGTCGCGGAAATTATGTTTGTACTGGTGTCACCTAGCACACGGGAGAAATCATAAGATCAACCTACCTTCTGAGGATTTCAATAGACTGTACCATGAATATTTGGGGAAAAGCAAGTAGCGAAGTGCATGGCATACGAGCACACGTTGGACGTCAGGGGATGCTTCTGTACAAGGCAACCAATGTAAGGTTATAATGAAAGAGTTATCCACCACCCTGAGACCTCCATTTTAGCCAGGCGAAAGGATTTTAAAGAATCTTCATGACAAAAAACGAATATCCGGATCACTGGAACATCGAAACGCGCCTTGTCCATAGCGGACGGGGGCAAAAAACAACCCACGCTACTGGCCTCCCCACTGTGCCACCTATTTACACCAGTACAACGTACCAGCACAAGAATTTTGATGCCCTCGACGAATCATTTGAAGGAAAAAATGCCGAGGGAGAAGAAGCATTTGTGTATGCTCGCCAGGGTAATCCCGGCGTTAGCGCCTTTGAAGAGGCTGCAAACCAGGCGGAAGGCGGCATTGGAGCAGTCTCCTTTGGCTCAGGAATGGCAGCGATCCATGCGGCCTTCCTGGCGGCGGGTATTGCGCCTGGAGCAAAAATTCTGGCCTCAAAAGATCTGTTTGGGCCAACGATTAATCTGCTCCAAAAAGTCTTTGTCCCAACTGGCATTGAGCTGGTGCTCGCAGACCTGGGCGGGGCCGACGCAGCAACAAAAATTGAAGAGGAACAACCTGACATTGTTTTTGCCGAAACCCTTTCAAATCCCCTCGTAAAACTGATTGATTTAGATGCAATCGGTGTAGCAGCTCGTGAAGCCGGAGCGGTCACGATTATTGATAACACGATCGCAACGCCCTATCTTGTTCGCCCACTGGAACATCAATTTGATCTGGTTGTGCATAGCACCACCAAATACATCGGAGGCCACGGAGACAGCATGGGTGGCATCGTGGTGAGCGCTCACAACGTCCTGCTGGACCAGGTTCGTATGTACCGCACCTTGCTGGGAGCGATCCTGAGTCCCCTGGAAGCCAGCCAGCAATTGAGAGGACTCCGCACGCTTTCCGTCCGCATGGAACGCCATTGTCATAACGCCATGCAAGTGGCCCTCTTCCTGCAACAGCACCCGGCGGTTGAAAAGGTCCATTACACGGGCCTGCCGGATCATCCGCAATATATTCTGGCGAATCAACTATTCACTCCTCAGCAATATGGTGGCTTGCTGTCATTTGAGTTGAAAGAGCAATCACGCAGCGCGGTTCAGAAGTTCATCGATAACCTTCAGCTTTGTCTGCATGTGACCAGCCTGGGGGATGTCTTTACGCTGGTGAGCTACCCGATTATTGCCTCGCATCGGACCTTGACGAAGGCCGAACGCCTCAAACTTGGTATCACAGAAGGCTGCATTCGTGTCTCAGTCGGCATTGAGCATGTCGAGGATATTATTAAAGATCTGGACCAGGCACTCAACCACATTTAGCAAGCATTTATTCTCAAAGAGGAAACACTACGATTTCATTTCAAACAGCAAAGCAAGCTTACAGACAGGGTAGATTATTGAAGCGAAGAGGACTCAACAAGCGAGTATGTACTCCTCAGCCGCAATGCAGCGGCTTATAGACCATGTATCATCCGGCGAACAATTCTCCCTGGATCGTACGAGGTTGGATTCCGCAAAAGCCGGGGACGCTCCAGGCGGCTTCGATAGCGGTGTCTGCGGTTTTCTTCTCCAGGTATGTGTAGAGTTTGTGCGCGTGCTCGGTTTCCCTCCAATCTGCGACCTTGCCAAAGGGACTGCGTGCAGTCCTGCCTCCTCCGGAACCATCACCATCGACAATTGTATCCACAATCAACCTCCGCGCACCACTTGCGATCAAACGCTGTCCAAAAGCCTCAATTGAGGTGTAGGGCAAACATGGGCTAACTGTGATCTGCGTTTGAAGGTTGGCCTGACTTGCGGCATTAGTAAGAGACCAGCGTTTCTCCAGGAGAGGGCCGCCTTTGAGGCTTTTCAGGTAGTCCTGATCATCGGTCTCAATTGTGATGGAAAGCCAGAGGTAGGGGATTTGAGCCATCAGGTCGAAGTCGCGTTCGGCGAGGGGGGAACGGGTCTGTATCTGCAACAGATCGAGATCGGGGTAGCGGGCAAAGACCTCCAGACAGCGACGTGTGATCTGGTACTTGTTCTCAAGCGGCTGATAAGGGTCGGTGGTACTGCTCATAAAAATGCGTAGTTTGCGGCGCTCGGCAGGTCTCATACGGCGGAGGGTCTGCTCCAGCAATTGGGGGGCGTTCTCTTTAACCTGCACGGCCTGACCCCAGGGGGCGGCGAAGCCACTGAACGTCCAGCTTGGCAAAAACTGGGCGTAGCAATACATACCACAGGTCGTCTGACCAAAACCACACCCGATATAGTCAGAGAGCGCATGCGTAAAGGGGTAAGGTCCCGATGCCAGAACACCGGCTTTCTGAGGTGTGAGAATGCTTCTAGACTCTTTGAGAGCTATTTCCATAGGTTTCCTGATTTCTGGCGAGTATGTGAATAAGCGTACGCTGATGACAACAATCCTGCGGTCCTTCATATACCACCAGGATCGGGGCGACCAGGAAGAGGAAGGAAGATTGCGAAGATCTCTTCGCACCGCGAGAGGAACTGGCGCTCCTCTGAACTGCTATCTACCTATTCTTTCTGGCCCTCAAAAAACCGGAAGCAAAAATAAAGTAATTTTGAGCAAAAATAAAAACTTCTTGCGACTCAGATTGATCCTGCTCGAATTGAGATAGCAGAATCAGGCAACATCTTCCAAAACGACCTGGCGCTGTTCAAATTGCAGGATTGTAATGCCCACCAGCACGATCAGGCAACCGATAATCTGCCAGAGTGATAACTGCTGATGTAGGAAGAAATAGGCAATGACCGCACCTGCCACTAACTCTGTCATGCTGGCGATGCCAACGCGAGTAGGGTCAAGTCGGCGCAAAGAGCCCAGGATCAGCGAAAAAGGTATCGCCATCCCCAAAATTCCGACCAGCACGATCAGGACAAGATGGCCCGGCTGCCAGGTTGAAGCGGGAATGGACCAGGGGGGCTGGACAATCAACCAGAAAACAGAGGCAACAAGTGCTCCATATGTTGTCGCCGACAGAGCCGGGATATTTCGTCCGATCCGACGACCAAGCAACAAGTAGACGATATAGGCAATAACAGCCAGATTGGCATAGATGATGCCGATGGGGTCCAGACCATTGAGGTGCTGGTTCCAGAGTCCAGTCAGCAACACAACGCCGCTCAGGGAGAAAACAATCGCGACACACACCGGCCAGGAGGGTAGACGTCTACGCCAAAGGGCCTCAGCCAACGCCATCCAGGTCGCGGCGCTAAACTGGATGATCAACGCCACCGCCAGCGGTAAACGACTGATCGCCACAAAGTAGAAATAGGTCACAAGCGCCAGGGATAGGCCGAACGCCACGATCCAGCCCAGATCTTGCTTAGGCAACTTCAATCCCCGCCTCCACCAGATAGATATGACAGCCATAAGAACACCGCCGCCGATTAACATGCGGAACTCCACCAGTGTGACCGGCGAAATACCGGCATCAAAAAGCAAACGCGAAAGCGTTCCATTCACACCAAACAGAATCGAAGCGGTAACTACCATCAGGTATCCCACTAAACGCTGGGGCGTCGCAATTTTCATGAGTTTTTCAGCGCATTTCTATGCTAGCAGGCTTGCTATATGCTTGATCTTTAAACGTCTATCTCAGCCTCACAAACCTCATTATATCATTGATTGAAGGCAAAAAAATCATCATTCAATGTACGGGTTAGCAGGTAGGGTATCCACTTTTCCTTAGCCTTTCACACGGGATCAGGTTGCGTGTTGCAACAGAGATAGCTAAGAAAGAGGAAATTACTCTTCAGCAGGCTTGCCTGCCCATTTTTCCAGGTCAAAACCAGTCAAACAGGTGGGGACAAAAAAAGTGATATAGTCTATTGTATGAGTGTTTAAGAATATGAAGGCACCCATCTTTTCAACTTTCCGTTGTCCCGCCTATAATTAAGGTTCAGATTGTCAGGTCTATGTCTGGCAATATTAGTGGAAGGAAATATGAACATGGCTCAATGTTCCCATCTCGACCAGATCAGAGACGTAACTCCCAGTGCACAGGGCTGCGAAGATTGCCTGAAAATTGGCGATAGCTGGGTCCATTTACGCGAATGCCTCATTTGTGGGCATGTAGGCTGCTGCGATTCTTCGAAAAACACGCATGCAACCAAACATTTTCATGCCACCCAGCATCCAATCATACAATCATTTGAGCCTGGAGAAGATTGGCGCTATTGCTATATTGACGATGCGATGGTCTAGTTTTCCAGACAGGACAGGCAACGATCTCCGGGGACAACTTCCCCGGAGTGGACCTCATTTACAGCACATACATCACCCATTCACATCAACCGAAGAGCGTTTACAACAGGAGGTTCACGTGAGCACTCATAGCTGTGTTATAGCCCCCCACTTGAAAGACTCCCTATCGATGGCCGAAGCTGGTAAATACGGCCGAATGTTTCCAAATCTTCCTGCTCCCGAAACCGACGAAGCACTCTTATTGTCTATAGGAAAATCTGGCTCTATAATGGATGAAGCGGCCCGCGATGGGCTGCAAGGTGAAGCAACCGATAACCCGCGTATTCCGGCTGGTTTTACCTTCCTGGGACAACTCGTCGCGCATGATATTACGGCGGATCGAAGCCTTCTAATACACCATGCCCGCTTAAATGAACTCCGCAATTTTCGGACGCCACGGCTCGATCTCGAAGCCATGTACGCAGCGGGGGCGACCGGAAGTCCTTATCTCTATGATCTCTACGATCCCGATAAGTTGCTGCTTGGTATCAACGACCTGCAAGAGCCGGCGGACCTGCCAAGGAACCATCAAGGGCGGGCCTTGCTGGGCGATCCCCGCGACGATGTGCACCTGATCATCTCGCAACTTCACCTGGCCTTTCTCAAATTTCACAATAAGGTCATCGACTATCTACGCGACCAGGGTGTGGCACCTGCCGAGGTATTCAAACAGGCCCAGCAACTTGTGCGCTGGCACTATCAGTGGATCGTCGTGAACGAATTTCTGCCGCTGACAGTTGGCAATGCATTGATGGACGATATTTTAGCCAATGGCCTGCAATATTACACGTATACCGAAACACCCTTTATTCCGGTTGAATTTGCAGATGCGGCCTATCGCTATGGGCACAGCCAGGTCCGTTCGCTCTATACCCTGAACAGTCTGGGAGCCAAAGGCCAGGTATTTCCAGATTGTGCAGGAACCTGTCCGGTTCCCCATGAGCGAGCTATCGAGTGGAACTACTTTTTTGCCGTGGATGAGCAACATCCTCCCCAGGCAAGCAAACGCATCGATACCCGATTGGCTCATTCCTTGATCGATCTCCCAACATCGGTGGTT
>DASSXK010000405.1:0-5966 GCA_035703945.1 Ktedonobacteraceae bacterium
ATCTAGCATTATAGGGTTGCTTAAAAGTTGTTGGTAAGCATCGTTAGCCTGGAATGTTTCAGCAATAGCTGCTGCCGGTTCCCCGATTTGAGTAAGGTAATTAAGAATATCCTGTACTTGAAGTGGCATAATCTCAATTGCACTGTTAATATTAAAAACCTCTGCTTGAGAAAGCAGTGCCTCACTGGTGGAGCAGACCACGATCGGGGCATTCATATACCGATCCCGAAAGGCATTTATTGCCCTGATACACTCTGCATGCTCGGAGGCATCCACCGCATCAAAATCGTCGAATAGCAAAATCCAGCGGGTATGCGTGAGCATGATTTGATTTCTGGTCGAGTCAAGCTGATATTTGAGGAGTTGCTCATCAATCCAGTTCGAAAAAGGTTTGTCTTTGGTTGCCCAGGAGGCCATATTGATGACAATTGGGATGGGTTGCTCTTGATCATTTTGGGCTCGTATCAGCAACTCCCGGGCCAGGTTCAATAAGTGGGTGGTCTTACCATGTCCCGAATTACCTACGAGCAAGAATCTATTTCCGGCCTGTTCGTAGGCTTCCAGAATGGAGGTTCCAGCAGGCAAGAAGTATCCCATTTCTTGCTCAGAGGGATAGAGAATGAGCGGGCTATCAGGAGGCTGGATGTCAGATCGATCCCGCAATTGCAGTCTATCCAGAGCAACACCTTGCAGGGATTGTGTCAATCTTCGTTCATAATCCAGCAATAACAGATTGATCAGGGCTCTTCGGTTTCGTTGGATATCAGCGTTATGCAGATCTACAATCGTTGATGGATTGCTATGAATACGGCCCACTCCCCAGGCGATTGCCGTAATGACCAGTAGACTTGCTCCAAACAGGAAATCGGCGAGTGGATAAGAGAACGGGAACAGATTAGAAATTTGAAGCGCTTGTGAGCCCGTTATTGTCCAGATTGCTCCTAGCATCAGAGCAATGCCAAGCAGTAGAAAGCTATAAATAGTGCCTGTTTGTTGCCAGAGTAGAGAGAAGTATCGAATCAGGGGATTATATAATTGGGTTTCTTGCGACGATAAAGAATCTTTCAACGTATTACTACCTCTTCAAAGTAATTGTGAGATGTTTGAATATATCCCTATATTGATTTTAAACGTAAAGAGGCTGCGTATATTAAATCTCATACCCCTGAAGTGCTCAATAGTTTACATGAACTTATGATGCACTCCTGTTTAGGTCCCCCTTTTCTAAAAATGCTGTGCTTTACATAAAAACATGTTCTTGCTATGATTGCAGGTGGATAAGCTGTTCTTTAGGCTTGCTACTGGTATATATGTCAAGAGACTGATACAATATGAGCAGAGAAAAATCCAGCCAAAAGGGAGTGTGTTTGCTATGCATAAATTGCGTCAGAGAGGCGGACCGCTGATCCCGGCCTGGGAAATGCCTTCAGATCCCGTACGCGCAGTCGTGTGGTTTTTTCACTGGTCATTAAAGCTTCTCGCTCGCTTCTTTTTGATCCTTGTACTGGGAGCGGCGATTGCTGAATTTATCCTGAATGGGCTCGTCGGGGGCGCTGTTACGATTCTGGTTGGATTGGGACTCTGGCTGGGGATTTTGTTGCTGTTGGCCATCTTTAATTTCTCGACGCGCGTCTCCGAAACCGTTTCAAGTTTGAATCAACTGCGCGACGAGTTTTCGCAGCAGTCTTTTTCGACCCTGACACGCCAGGAGCGGACGATGGAAAAAGAAGGACGCGTGGTTGAAGGCTCGGTCACTGACTTAGAAGAAGAGCGCCGCAAGCGGCGCCCTGAATAGTTCTTGTTATTGAATGTCTGTTTGCTATCTCCTGCTTACGCGAAGTTCGCGGCCTCCCACTGGCGTAGAATCGGAGCATTCGCTTCCGGTACATATGAACTGAGCAAGCTGCCCGTTCCGATGATGCGATAGCGACCCAGGCTTGCCGGGAGAACCATCGTCTGTCCTCGCGAGAGCTTCTCGCTCTCCTGGAAGTCAGAGCCGTAACGAACCTCGATTTCGGCCCCCAGCGAGGAAAGGATAACACAACTGCCATCTGTATGAGCATTGATAGTAGCAGGCTGGCCTTGCTTCGCTGTGAGCGTCAGTTCATGGGTCACGAAGTATTTGCAGGCCACCAGACAACGCTCGTCGTAGCCGCTCCCACCAGCCAGTTTTAGCGGATTGGCTTTGACACGTGGAGAAACACGGTAATCGGTGACATCAAGGGATCGTTCAATATGAAGCTGGCGTGGCTTTCCATCTGCCCCTGGCCGGCCGTAGTCATACATACGGTAGGTGACATCTGAATACTCTTGCAGCTCATAAAGCATGATGCCAGCGCCGATTGCATGGACGGTTCCCGCAGGCACAAAAACGACATCACCGGCTTGTACCGGCTCCTCGTGAATCAAATCTTCCAGTGTCACATTCTCGATCGACTGGAAAACTTCGGTAGGTGAAGGGGTAGTCTTGAAGCCATGCACTATCGAAGCGCCCGGTTCAGCAGCCAGGATATACCAGAATTCTGTTTTGCCCAGTTTCCCATTTTCGTATCGTGCGGCATAGCTATCGTCGGGATGGACCTGGACCGAGAGCTTCGCATTTGCATCAATGAACTTCGCCAGAAGTGGAAAGCGTGGACCGAAGATCTTCATGGCATGCGCTCCCAGTAAATCGCCCCCCAACTCGTCCACAAGGGTTTTCAGGGTCTGGCCCTGATAGGGTCCATTTTGCACAATTGTACTGATTTCGGTCTCCCAGGATTCGCCGATTTGAACATCGTCGTCTGGGAGTTTTTTCCATCCGTCTCGCTCTAAGAGGCGTCCGCCCCAGATGGTTTCATGTAAAGAGGCTTCTAAACGAATGGGATATATATACTTCAACGCTCAACACTCCTACTTACAACAGTTGCGTGGGTTGGGATCAGATCGGGTTAAGACGAGGTCGCAAGCAGTGTCCCTTCGACCTGCCTGCGCAGTTTATCGCGCATTACAACGCCCTGGATACGATTGATTTCTTGCCCTTTGAAGAAAAAGACCAAAATCGGCACGCCATCCACGCTCCAGCGGGTAGTGAGCTCTTTGTTTTGATCAACATCTACCCTGGCAAACGTGACCCGGTCCTGGTATTCCTTGCTAATCGCCTCAAATTCTGGCTGGAGTATTTGACAGGGGCTACTCCAGGCGGCAGAAAAGTTGACGACGACCATCTGTGATCCTGACAGGACCTTTTCTTCAAAATCCTGCTCTGTCACGTCAATGTAGCTGTCAGCCATGCTATCCTCTTTGTATTGATCCTAATATTCCGTATTACGTGGTTACAAGGGTATCACCAGCCGATAGTGATGTCAAGGAAAAGGGCTTGTCTTTTTACCCGTTTTCTGCGTTGTTGCTTGTCCCACGTATCTCAACTTTTAAACGACTTTCGGGGCTCCGGTTGGTTCTGGTAAGCTGCTTCAAGCATCTCCATATTGCTCGCTTCCTCTATACTATATCGGTATCCTTGTTCAGTTAAAAAGAGTTGGCGATTGGCTGAGAAATCCTGATCGCAGGTGTCGCGTGTGACGATTGAATAGAAGTGAGCGATATTATCGCCGCCTTTGGGACGTAATATTCTTCCCAGTCTTTGTGCTTCCTCTTGTCGGGACCCAAAGGTGCCGGAGACCTGGATCGCGACATTGGCATCGGGCAGATCGATCGCAAAGTTTGCGACTTTACTAACGACCAGCCGTTTGATTTTTCCGCTGCGGAACTTCTCATAGAGCTTCTCACGCTGGCCGTTGGCGGTTTTTCCTGTAAGCAGGGGAGCATCTAAAAGCGTGGCCAACTCTTTAAGCTGATCCAGATATTGTCCAATCACCAGCACCTGGTCGTCATTATGGAGCTCTGCTAGCGCTTTTGCGACTGCCAGCTTGGCGGGATTTTCGGCTGCCAGCCGATGTTTCTCACGATCTTTGGCGATAGCGTAGGTAAGATGTTCATCTTCGGGGAGATTGACCAGGATTTCATGACACTCGGCCGTGGCGATCCAGCCCTGGCGCTCCAGTTCTCGCCAGGGGACGTCGTATTTCTTGGCCCCGATCAGACTGAAGACGTCGGCTTCTTTACCATCTTCCCGCACAAGCGTTGCTGTCAATCCTAATCTGCGCAGCGCCTGAATCTCGGCTGTGACGCGAAAGACCGGAGCCGGCAGTAAATGGACCTCATCGTAGATCACCAGTCCCCAATCGTAGCTGGTGAAAAGCGAGAAATGTGGATAGTCACCATCTTCGGCGCGTCGATAGGTGAGCATCTGATAGGTGCTGACGGTAATCGGGCAGATGTCTTTGCGGTCGCCGGTGTATTCTCCGACCATTTCAGGTGGTAAATCGGTCTTATCCAGAATTTCAGCAATCCATTGGCGGACCGCGATTGTATTTGGCGTCAGGATGAGCGTGGCGCGTTGAATTGAGGCCAGAGCGGCCAATCCTACGATTGTTTTGCCAGCCCCACAGGGCAGCACCACGACGCCACTTCCGCCACTGGGAGCGCCGCCCGCGTAAAAGGCCGCCGCCGCCGCCGATTGATAGGCACGTGGCTCGAAGGCTGCGCCCTGTTTGGTCTGCTCAAGCAAGCGCAGAGGCAGAGGGGAGCCGTCGCTGTATCCGGCGAGATCTTCGGCGGGGAATCCAATATGAATCAAGGCCTGTTTGACGTGTCCACGCCGGGTAGCGTCGACCTGGATTGTATGGGGATTAAGGACCCGGATCAGGTAGGGCTGAAGCTGTTTATGGCGGGCGACTTCAGTAATGAGTAGCTGGTCGTCGGACAACAGGAGCAGGGCCTCACCTTCGCGAATCAGTTTGATACGCCCATAGCGTTTGATATATTCGTGGATCTCTACTTTTATGCTTTGGGGGATGTCATACTTGCTGTATTCTGCAAGGAGCGAGAGCACCTGATCGGCATTCAGTCCGCCCGCTGCCGCATTCCAGAGGGAGAGGGGTGAGAGGCGATAGGTATGAATGTGTTCCGGAGATTTCTCTAGCTCCGCGAATTGGGCAAGCGCATCCCGCGCTTCATCGTGCAAAGGATGATCCACTTCGAGCAGAATCGTCCGGTCACTTTGAACGATCAAAGGTTTTGATATTTCCATTATTCTCTATACCCCTGGCATCTCCGCCCACTTTTGGAGATACTTTAAGATTGTTTGAATTGTGGCATCTTCATAGCCGCGCATCAGGTGACGCGCGCCGGTAATAACCTTGATGCCTTTTGGTCCCTTTTGCTGCTCGACGAATGGCTCCAGTTTATATAAAGGGCAGAGCTCATCAAATTCGCCCGTCACAAAAAGCTTGGGACGTTCGAACGCTTTGGGAAAGCCACTGGCAGCCCTGAATAAAGGCAGGCTGATGGAAATCAGGGTTCGGATACGGGGATCAAATGGTGCGTAGAGCATTCCAATATAGGCTCCAAAGCCATGACCAATCACACAAACCTTGGTAGGATTTACTCCTGGAACTGTCAGTGCTTTGTCGATCGCTCCTGCCAAATCCAGTGGCTCCATGCGGCCATCTGTTTGCTGACCCTGGCTGTGTCCAACACCTCGAAAGTTAAAGCGGAGTGCGATCATGCCATTGTGCGCCAGGCTTTTTGCCAGTGCGACGGTCAAGGGGTCATTCATATTGCTGCTCGCTGGTTGTGGGTGAGCAAGCACGATGACAGGGGCATTCTGGACATTTGCTGGCAGATGGACGATCCCTTCAAGTTGAAAAGAGGGCTGTCCTCGACTGTGAAAGGTGAGTGAACGTTCAGCATACGCGGGTGATGAGGTCATTTTTTACCCTTCGACTTCTATGCCAGAGTATTCTAATTTCCCTCAATATTAGCGCAGGGAGGGTCTTCCGTCAATCCTCTAACTTATTGTTACCACTCTTTTTCTGCTTTCCAGCTTGCTATTACAAGGCAATTCCCAACGGCGCTCGCGCGCC
>DASSXK010000555.1:0-2461 GCA_035703945.1 Ktedonobacteraceae bacterium
CGACGCTCTGCGTATCGTATCCGAGAGCGTCAATGCTTTGACCGGCCCCAACATGGGTGTTCTGCTGATTACCCACTACCAGCGCATGCTGAACTACATCACACCTGACTATGTGCATGTGATGTTCAATGGTCGCATCGTCAAATCTGGTAACAAAGACCTGGCCCTTGAGCTTGAGGAAAAAGGCTATGAGTGGCTGCGACCTGTTGAGGAAGAAAACGGGGTGAGCGCGAATGTCTAATGTTCTGGCTACCGGGTTTTCACGGGCGGCTGTAGAAGAACTTTCGCGCTTGAAAAACGAGCCCGATTGGATGCTACAGAAGCGCCTGAAAGCCTGGGATCTCTATGAAAGCCTGCCCGCCCCTCTGGGACGGCGTGGCGACCTGGGGACACTGAAAACCCTGGCAAATTTCCAGTTCCAGCAACTCCGCCCGTTTGTTCCGGCGGCGTCAGGAGCCTCAACTTCGGCCGCGATTGAGAACTCCCTTCAGGATTCTCTGGTTGGCGAGCGAGCGGGCCTGGTTGTTCAGCGCAATGGTACCGTCATTCGCATTGAACTGGATGAAGAGCTGAAGAGCAAGGGTGTTATCCTGACCGACCTCGAAACGGCCGTGCGTGAGCATCCCGAGCTGGTGCAGGCACACTTCATGACGACATGTATTCCTGTCGAAAGCAACAAGTACACTGCTCTGCATGCCGCTTTCTGGAGCGGTGGCACCTTCCTGTATGTGCCGAAGGGCGTGGAGATTGCGAAACCGTTCCTGACCCAGGCCTGGGTTGATGAGGCTGGCTCCGCGAACTTCGCCTCTACCCTGGTGATTGCCGATCAGGAAAGCTCTGTACGTGTGGTGTCAGAATACAATTCGGCCTTTGAGGGCGAGGTTCCGGCCTTCCTCGAAACCGTGACCGAGATATTCACAAAGCCCCTGGCACAGGTTGAGTTCAGCAACATGCAGGATCTGGGTCGGAATGTCTGGCACGTGTCCAACAAAAATGCGATGCATTCCAATGACAGCAGCGTCACCTGGGTGATCGCTGACCTGGGCAGCAAGCTGATGGTATCCAACATCGGCGATGGCCTGGTTGGCAACGGAAGCGCCTCCGAGATCGTTGGCGTCTTCTTCACGGACCAGGATCAGCGCTATGCAATGTCCACCCTGGCAAACCATGCCGCGCTTTCGACGAACGCGGAAACGATGGTCAAGGGCGTGCTGACAGATTCCTCCCGCGTTGAGTTCGATGGCATGATTCGGGTTCAGCCAAAAGCGCAGCAAACGGCCTCTTTCCTGGCCGATCATACGTTGCTCTTGAGCCAGAAATGCCGGGCTGAGTCAATTCCGGGTCTTGAAATCGGTGCGAACGAAGTCAGCGCCAGCCACGGTGCTACCAGTGGCCAGATCGATGAAGAGCAGCTTTTCTACCTGATGGTTCGTGGCATTTCACGCGAAGAGGCTGAGCGCGTCGTTGTGCAGGGCTTCTTTGAGCCGGTCTTGCAGCGGATTCCGTTGGAGAACCTGCGTGCCCGCTTGCGCCGCCGCATCGTCGGTCGCATGAATGGTATGTACGAGACCGAGGCCGATACCTGGGTAGATGCCCAGGAGCGCTGGGAGATTGAGGGCGTCGATGAATACGCCGTTCAACTCGGTGGCAATCCTAACGACGAAGAGATTCAGCTCAGCGAGGTGTAATTAGCAGGGCTAGGGTTGATAACATCAACCTGGTGTTTGAAATCAGTCAGCAACGCGGCTCGTTCGCTGCTGGTGAGTCGTTTGTAATAAATGATCTTCGATTGCTTTGATGATTCATTCTGCAAGCCCACTCACGTAGTTGATTGAAAGGCTAACCACTAAACGTCAGTCAGGCAGGTCGCTTACAAGCGACCGGTGAGCGCCTTTATAGCATAAAGGCGCTTCACTCCTGATTGAGAGGCTTCCTGCGAAGGTTTTATGGACAGCAAGCCTCTTATTTGATTGCGATGTGGTCTTGTCCCTGTCAGCACCGTCACTCTCAATGTTTCAAGAAGAATCAGGTGGCGATTATGCAAGAAACCGTAGGGGCAGGCGCGTCCGTTCGTTCAATCGAAGAGATACGCAGCGATTTCCCCATTCTTTCCCGCGAGGTTCATGGCAAACCTCTTGTCTACCTTGATAGCACCGCCAGCTCCCAGAAGCCGATTGCGGTGTTAGATGCAATGGATACCTATTACCGTACCTACCACGCAAACGTGCATCGTGGGGTCTACGAAATCAGCGAGCTAGCAACTGCTGGCATGGAAAAAGCTCGCGTCAAGCTGGCTCGTTTCATCAAAGCTCGCCAGAGCAAACAGGTCATCTTTACGCGCAACACGACTGAGAGCATCAATCTTGTGGCCTATAGCTGGGGCTCCCAGAATATCCATGCGGGTGATCTAATCATTTTGACTGAGATGGAGCATCACAGCAATCTAGTCCCCTGGCAGTTG